>JBLNFG010001084.1:0-4601 GCA_050263495.1 Myxococcales bacterium
ACAACCTCGTGGTTCAGCCGAAAGGGCGCAACTGCGTCGGCATTCGATACTCCAATGAGATGGGCGACATGATCGGTCTGAGTGGCGCTGCAACGATGGACAACAACCTCTACTTTGGGGAAGGCGGCGCGTGCACGTTCGACGACCGCCGTCCAGGTCAGGTCCTGACAACAACCTCGCTCGCGGACTGGGCCAAGCATATTGGAGGCGAGACCAAGTCGAGCGCAGCGGATCCGGGTCTGAACACCCTCTATCGACCAAAAGCGGGAGGCCCCGCCGCTGGAGCTGGGAAGCCGCTCAGCGACGTGACAACGGATCTGATGAGTCGCGCGCGGAGCAATCCTCCGACCATAGGCGCATTCGAAGCAGAGTAATCTGCTGAAAGCTGACGGAGACCACTGCCTCCGTCACTCACCGTCATTCAAGAGCAGTTTTGCTGCCCACCACCGCCTCCGCGTTCCGCGTCGGCTTGCTCCTCCCAAATCCGTGCTCGCCTAAAGCCTGCGCTCGGATGGGAGGAGCGGCGGCGCGCAGGTCGCCAACGGCGACCAAGCACGATGATGGAGGAGGTGGGCAGCGCGCAGCGCTGACCGGTGGAGGCAACAGATGATGGCGCTCTAGCCTCCGGATTTTGCGCCACCCCCGGTGCCAATGACGCTAGGACTCGGCGGCGTCTGCAAGGGGGGACCCGCATCCGCCTCATCGGCGCCGATATCTGGCGCACCGACCCGAGCTGCGCCGTCGTAGTCCTCAGTTGCGTAGCCTTGCTTTGCCTTGTCGCGACACGGACTCGCAGCAGTTAGGTGCCACGAACCGTCGAGCTGGGGATTCTCCTCAACGCTCTCTTTGTCGCTGTTGACGTGAGACTGCCACTTGGACAGCTCACCGCTGAACTTGCTCGCGGGGCGCCGATCCGAAAAGACTCCCTTGCCATCGGGACGATAGTAACGATTCGCCGCCAACACAGGGTTTCCGTTCAATCCGCTGAGCCCGCCGTTGTCTTCGGTGTAACGAATCTCTACGATGGGTCGCTCCGTCTTGGGCGCCTGTGTAAAGATGTTGTTCGCAACCAGCGGCTCTTGATTGGGTGGGCAAGGAATCCCCTTCTCCCAATCGTGCAGCACTACACCGAAGAAGAGGGCCGCGTGAGTCTTGCGCCCAGCCTCGACAATGGTGTTGTGAGTGGCCTCCGCACGTAATGACGCAAAAAGCCCAATTCCAGAGCCATCGGCGCGTACCACGATGTTGTTCCGCGCGACACAGTCGAGACATTCGAAGTAGCCCGGGTTCGCTGCTTTATCGAAGTATTCTGGGCTCGTATCAAAACCGAGCAAAATACCGTTACCGCAATCGACAGCGAGGCTTCGTTCGATTCTCGATCCAATAGAGCCGCCCTTGAAGTAGATGGCACTCGTAGCAATGTCGTGAAAGTAGGTGTCTTCCACCAGCATTCGATCGCCGTTCACGTTATCGATTCCCTCGGCGTTCGAGGGATCTCGACGGCCCGAGTGGTGGATTGTGCAGCGGCGGATTGTGACGTCGTCAGTGCCGGGAGTGATCTTGATTGCGTCTCGACCCGAGTCGTGAATGTGGCAGTCCTCGATCAGCACGTGACCGGGCCCGCTTCTGCGCACCGGATCTCCCCATTCCCAAGTGGTCTGCAGGAATACCGAGTAGTGGGAGCCGCCGACGAGTTCGAGCCTCCGCAGCGTCGTTTCGTGGGAATCGGGATCGATCTCCACCACCGCGCCGGCGTTCTCCGCGGTAGGGACCTTGAGCACCGCCCATTCCCCTGGCGCTGACGTCAAGGTGAGCCCTGGCTTCCGAATCCTGACGCCTGCGTTGTACGTACCACCATGAATGAGAATGGTGTCGCCTGGAGCGGCAGCTTCAGTTGCTTTCTGGAGAGACGCCCAGGGTTTCTTCTCGCTTCCGTCTGCTGAATCGTCCACCCCCGTCGTACTCACGTGGTGCACGCGCGGTGCCTTGGGCTGTTTGACGGTGACCAGAATCCTTGCAGTCGAAGTGCCACGCTCATTCGTCGCGGCTAAGACGTAGCGCATGGTCGTGAGTGGAGTTATCGATATGCTCGACGTCGTAGGTGTCCCGTAGGGGCTGACACCGATGTGTTTTGCGTCCTTGACCGTCCACTGAAGGGTGGTCGGTTTGCCTGCCTCGATCACGGAAGGACTAGCCGTGAATCCCTCGATTGTCGGGGAGCCAGGTGGACCAGCCGTGTTGTCCATATCCACCGCGCGTGCTGAAGCGAGGGTGGGCCGCACCGCACCCTGAACGCTGACGGCTGATTCCACCGCCTGCCCGCTTGTCTTCGTGGCGGCAAGAGCACTCGAGTTGGACGTCTTGCGTCCGCACTGCACCAGGCCGGCGGAGGCAAGAAGCAGTATGCCGATGGAAAACCGTTCGACGCGTGTTCGCTTGGTCACCTTACCCCCACATTGGTCGGCCGTGCGCGCAGTCAAGCAGCTCTGAGTCAGAGACACGCTATCAGCCCAACTCGCAGATTGGGTGCATGTACGGCGCACGTCTGCCTAGGGTGACACGGAACAGTTCGAGAGCCAACCGACAAGTTGGCGTGCAGCTCCAAGGTGCACGCCATACCACGATCAATCAATAGTTCTCAAGCTTGCCAGCGGCCTACTGCGCTCTGCCTATCACTCACAACAACGTTGCAGAAGGGACTCGTGGGGGAATTCCCCTGAGAAATCCCCTCCATTTCCGGCGAGGAAATCGCAACTGTTTCGCGGGTGGGTCTGAAGAAAGGAAATGGCACAGGAAGTGCGGAAGGTCGGAAGACTCGGGGATGGGACGGACGAGGTAATCGGCGCGCTCATCTAGGTGCGTCGGCATCTCGGTCCAGAGTTGATGGGGTCTGGCGTGCGGAGGCTCACGCTCACGCCTGACCACTCCAAATCCTTTCGCTCTTCCGCCCTTCTGTGCAATCCAAATCAGGGGATTCCTCAGGGAATTCCCACTACGCATTGACTGGGTCAAACCTCTCGAGAACGACGTGGCAATTGGTGCCCCCAAGCCCAAAAGAACTCACCCCACCAAGGCAGCGACCGTCGATGTCCTTCCAGTCCATCAACTTGTCGACGATGAAGAATGGGGTGGTCGGGAGTTTGAGCTCGGGATTAGCAGCTTGGAAGTGAAGCGTGGGGGGCAGTTGACGATGTAGTAACGAGCATACCGTCTTGATGAACCCAGTCACTCCCGCAGCGGCGTCCAGATGCCCCACGTTGGGCTTGACGGAACCTAGACCACAGTAGCCGCGGCGGTCGGTGCTCGCGCGAAAGGCTTTGGTAAGAGCCGTAACTTCAATGGGATCGCCGAGCAGCGTTCCGGTGCCGTGGGCTTCAATGTAGCCCACCTGATCGGGATGAATACCGGCCGCGACCAGAGCGCTGGAAATGAGCGCGGCCTGTCCCGCAACTCCCGGTGCGGTGTACCCGGCACGGGACTCACCGTCATTGTTGACGGCGGAGCCTCGAATTACCGCCAAAATGCGATCGCCAGCCGCCACTGCGTCTTCGAGCCGGCGCAGAGCCACAATGCCGCAACCTTCACCGAGAACCGTGCCATTGGCTTTCTCGTCGAAGGTTCTGCAGTGTCCATCTGGAGAGAATATCTCGCCTTCAAAGTAGAGGAATCCCGGCACGCGTGTGTACTGGAGTGATACTCCCCCCGCTAGGGCAAGGTCACACTGGTAGTTCAGTAGCGCGTTGCTCGCCGCATGGATGGCGACCAAGGAAGTCGAGCATGCGGTCTGAACTCGGACGGCAGGGCCATTTAGCCCAAGACATCGAGTCAGAGTCGCGATCACGTTGTCAGATTCAAATGCGTTGACTTGCGCAAGGCTCTCCGGAATCTCGCTGGGATCCAGATCGAAGAGTACGCGCTTTAACGCGTACTCGGGAAAACCGCAGCCCGCCCAGATTCCGACGGAGCCCGCGAATTCACGCGGGCTGCACCCGGCGTTGGCCAACGCATCCCGAGCGCAGAGCAGTAGCATTCGAACCTGTGGGTCCAGTGCTTGCGCCTGGCTGTCACTCAAGCCCAGTGACCCTGGGTCGACGATCTCGGGAATCTCGACCACTGGACAAAGCCGGACAAAGTTCGGCGCTTCCGCGACCCGACGCGGAAGGCCCCGCGCCACGAGCTCGTCTACGGAATGTTGTGTCGAGCACTCGCGTGCATCCACGAGATTTCGCCAAAATTCGTCGACGCTGTTGGCCGCCGGAAATCTCCCAGCCATTCCGACGACTGCAATGCCTTCCAGTGGTTCTTGGGTATTCATTGGGGGGTGCCAGGTTCGTTTAGTTGCTAATCGGAGGAGACGTGGGTTCGCGAACCGACGCTGGTCATCTGTGTCGGAACTGCTTTAGACGATCGAACGGCGTAGCACGCTTTGCCCGTGCTGGACCCGGCGGAGCGGCAACCGCACTCGGCGCGAGCTCGGAGCGTCCCAGATGAGCAGCCACTGCCGCTACCGTCGGGTACTGGAGCAAGTCGATGATAGAACCGGCGATTCCTTGGCGACCCAGGTCACCGGCGAGCTGCGCGCTAAGCACCGACGTGCCTCC
>JBLNFG010001085.1:0-8430 GCA_050263495.1 Myxococcales bacterium
CGCCGCAGACACTCGGGCAGTAACGTGCTCGCTCCGCCTCGCTTGCGTCGCGGCACAAATCAGGACACGGGTCGGCGGCTCCCTCGAGCATGCAACTTGGGACAATCCGACATTCACGCGAACAACCTTCTGCGCTTGCCGCAACCAAGACGCCATTCTGCGGCCCGTAGTCACATTCCTCCGCTCCGACAACCGTCGCGTCGCCACACACCGACACGCAGGCGTGGCCGGGCCACGGACAGATCCAACCTCGTTCTCGCGCCCAGCAATTCGAAGCGCAGCCATCACCGTCTGCAACGTTGGCGTCGTCGCATAGCTCGTTGGGACCAAGCTTGCCGTCACCGCAAACCTCATGCACCACGCAGGCACTCGGAGGGCACCGTCCTTGCTCCAACTGGCACGTCGCCGAGCAACCATCGCCGGAAATCCGATTGGCGTCGTCGCATTGCTCATCGTTATCGAGTTGAGCGTTTCCGCAAGGCTCCTCGGGCACGACTTGAGGCACGCTTATGTCGATCCTTCTGCCGCCCAAAGTGGCTACACTGCCACCCACGGATTCCGCAACGCCCGTACCACTGGACGACACCGTGCCTCCCGAAGAATTGGCGACCGAAGCCGTCCCACCGGTGTTCGAGTGCACGTCGTCTTCCGGCGTGCCCCCGACGCGTCCCCCGCAGGCAGCTAGCCAAAGGCACCACGAACAGCCCCACCTGCACCACCGCATGTATCGGCCCATGGCTGAAGACTACGCCCCACCGGAAGGGACGCAACAGTTCCAAGCACGCCTCAGTTGCTTCGACCGTGATTTTGGGGAAATGCTCACCGCGGACACCGTTCGGCACAAATGGCTCTGGGGCTCCAGGCGGGAAACTCGAGACAGCCGCTTCTCCCACTGAAATCCGTAGCCGCGAAGACGCAAAGTGCTACTCGCCGATCCTTCTGATCTTTTGGTTTACCCGTCGCGCAAACGTCCACAACGTAGTCGCGACGGGTAAACCCAAAGAAGGCGCTGAACGTCGGTCGGAAGCGACAGCGTTGTTCGGAGGAAGCGTTCGGGTTGCGTTGGGCCGGGCCTTCTGAGTCAGAGGCTAACCGGGCCAACCCATCCGTTACCACTTTGCGGACGCAGAATTGCTACCCGCTTCCCGCCGCACCGGCACTGCCAGCCATGCCCGCCGCGCCACCTGCTATCCGTAGGAGTTCAGTCGAGAACGATAGGCGTCCTCCCCCTTCTGGAGTAGCATGCCGCCGTCGACCGTTTGTGTGTTGGGGCCAACCTCTATGCCCCGCAGTATGCGTTCACTGAATCCCACGAGGCACATCATGAAATCTTTCAAGAAGCCGTCCAAGCTGTTCGCACTCCTCTCCGTCCTGGCGCTGTTCCTCGGAAACGATGCCGCCCGCGCACAGGAACTCTGCGGCCAAGGAAGCGACTACTACACGAACGCCAGCGTCCCTGCGCACCCCAGAGCGTTCTACGACATGAATCTGACTAGTCCCAGCACGATGAGGGATTTTCTGAGTGTGATCAATTCCACCCATGATCTGCTCATCGGCAAGGGAGTACCCGCCGCAAAGATCAAGTTCGTCATTTCGCTACGGGGAGCCTCCGTCAAGTTCGTGACCCAGACCTTCGGCGAAGGTACGACCGATCAACAGGTCGGGATTGAGATACGCCAGCTCTTGGCCACACTGTCGGCGAAGAACGTCCGCGTCGAGGCCTGCGAGATCTCGCTCGTGTGGATGAACGTCGCCCCGACGACGTTGGTTCCGCAAGTCACTGTCATCGACAATGCATTTGCGGAGTCGATCTGGTACCAGGGCAAGGGATACGCCCTCGTTCCGATCTCCCAGCTGCCGTCCTGAGCGCGCTGCCCCCCCGGCCCGGCGAAGCCGGTTCACTCCGGTTTCGCCTTCATCGTCCTCGAAATCGCACGGCGAGCACGCCAGGGATTCTCTGTGCCTCTCGCCTTCATCGTCCTCGAAATCGCACGGCGAGCACGCCAGGGATTCTCTGTGCCTCTCGCCTCTTATCCGCCAGCTCATCGGGAATGGTCGGAAGCCCTTGCTTCCGAGCTTCTCCGCATTGTAAGTTCGCCTGTCGTCGGGATGACGAACAAGATCCGAGACGGATTGGCAACTCCTCCCCGGAAAGGACCTCGACGCCCTGGATCGCGTCCCTTGGGTACGTTGGTCCGCCCAACTCCGCTAGTAGCCTCGTTTCTTTGGGCTGTCGCCCAAACCCCAATTCGCTCCGTGAATTGCTAGTACCCCTCCTCTCGAGAGATTCGGGGTACTATTGGCGCTCGCCTACCCGCAAGCCTACGAGCGGCACTAGACCGTGCCGCGGCGCGCCTCCAACTCGAAGCGGATCACCGCCATTCGTTCGGGCGTGAGGGCAACTGCCGGCATACGACCTGACAGCTCGGGGTAGAGGATCGGCGCTAACGTTTGCCGGCGCACAGCCAGCCATCGGCGTTACTCAGTCGCAGTTGCGTTCCCAACGACAGGCAGAACCGTCGGTGACACACGCGAATCCGCCCACGGAACCATCACTGCATATCACTGCGAGGTCCATCAACGGTAGGTCGTCGCAACCGTTGGCCTCGGGACAAGGAGTCGTGATCCTTGGTGGCGTGCAAGTGGTCGTCCAGACGCATGGGCCGTCGTTCTCACTCCCGCAGGCGACTGATCCGCGCGTGGTGCCATCGGGACAATTGACGGCCGGCTTTGCCGGACACTCGGAGTCACTGCACACACGGTAGCTGACCGATGAATTGCCGCTATCGCCCGACCAGGCGCAGGTTTGATCGGGTTGACCCGCACACGTCACCGTCTCTTCCGCGTCAAGCGACGATGGAACGACTCCGCAGGAAACGAAGTCGCAGTCGCCGCTCACGACCAATTTCTGCTGTGCATTCGGAGTGACAGTGGGTCCGGGATCCGTGCGATCCGTCGCGCACGCCCACGCGGATGCAGCAACCAATAACAAGCCGGTTATGTAGGACAGTGTTTTCATAGCATTCCTCCTTCGGGGCAGACTTGCCCCATCGCCCGCAACGCGGACGTAAGTTTCGAATTCGAACTACCTTAGTGAGCGCCTGCTTGCTAGTTCGAGTCAGATCCCCAAACAGGCTGCACCTAGGATGTCTGCGTTCCCAAAGCACGCGACCGGCATGCTGGTGAAGGATACGGAACCATCACTACCACCAGCCGAAGGCTGCTCGAGTCCAACCGCAAGTAGCCCGCCAAAGCCTCGTGTGGACCAGTGTGGCTCAAGCTTCAAGTCTTGGTATTTGCGCGAGCCCAATGAGGCTGAGTCGATGAGGAACCCTCCCTTGAGAGCCGAGGGAAGAAACGAATGCGACATCCACAGTTCATCGCGCTTAACAGCAACCAGAGCTGCCTCAAACGTTTCATCCAGTGCACCACCGGTGGTGCTAACGCTCGCATCAACGGTAACTTCGATACGATTCTGGCAAATTGGCATTGCCAATTCCTGCGCCGTTCGCGCTTTGGACTCGACGAATCGAGCCTCGACGGCGCGCCGCAGCGTAAGGGTAAGGCTGGTTTGACCGCTCTCTGGTCCGTAGATCAAGTCAGGTGTCTGCTGCCAGCGGAGTATTGCCGTTGAAACGTCTCCAACCAAGTCGAGCATATCCCTCGGCGAGAACCCAAGGGGGCTCGCCGCATCCATTGCGATGACGGTGCTCGATTCTTCGCAGGTGCCCTGCGTTTCCTCTCCGGTCTGTCCACCGGTGCCACAGCCTAACGCGGTGAGCGCAGCCAACCCTGCGATCCGGCACCAATCTGGTTTCGAGCAAGTCATCTGCGTTCAGTACGACACGCCAACGGCACGCGAGCAAGCGCCAATCCGCACTTTCCATCCACCGAGACGTCTGGATATGTGCAATATGGAAGACATGGACTTCGAACGTCTTGGTTCTGAGCTGATTATCGCTCTGCGTGGGCGACGCTCGCAGCGCGCCTTTTCGCGTCGCTTGGGCTATTCGAGTAATGTGGTGTACGCCTGGGAGTCAGGACGTGCCTGGCCCACTGCTGCCGGATTCTTCGCTGCCGTCGAGCGTTTGAAGCGTCCCGTGCGGCTCGAGCTTCAGAGGTTCTACAAGCTACCGCCGCAATCGGGGGATGTGCCCGTGCTGAGCTCCCTGGAAGGGGTCGCGCATTTCCTCGACGATCTGCGCGGGGGAACGAGTGTTACAGACTTGGCGCGCGCGGCACAACGAAGTCGATTTGCGGTAGCGCGTTGGCTCAAGGGGCAATCGGAACCCAGGCTGCCCGACTTCTTGCGTTTGGTGGAGTGTGCTTCGCTACGCCTCCTGGACTTTCTCGCCTGTTTCATTGATCCCGGCACGCTGCCGTCCGTTGCGCAGAAGTGGCAGCTGCTCGAGAACGCACGACGTCTAGCGTATGACATGCCTTGGTCGCAGGCAGTGCTCCGTGTCATCGAGCTCGAGAGCTATCGTGCATTGCCCAAACATCAGCCTGGATTCATCGCGAATTGGCTTCAAGTCACGCCCGAAGAAGAGGAACGAAGTGTCGCGCGCTTGCT
This sequence comes from Myxococcales bacterium, assembly GCA_050263495.1. Classification (GTDB taxonomy): domain Bacteria; phylum Myxococcota_A; class Polyangia; order Polyangiales; family Polyangiaceae; genus FEN-1139. The sequence continues at coordinate 4,574 of JBLNFG010001085.1, forward strand.
CGAGACAGGCCAAATCAGGCGCCGCCGCGGGCGATTGGTACCGGGGGCCGCACTCACCTTGGACACGAGACGGGATGCTGGGCAAGCGCGACACGCCAAGGCTTGGTGGACCGAGCTCGCGCTTCAACGGATGCTGCGTGGCGAAGAGGGCACATTCTCGTATAACGTGTTTTCCGTCTCTCGGCGCGATTTCGAACGCATCCAGGAGCTGCACCGCTCCTACTTCCGTGAATTGCGAAGGATCGTCGCGGATTCCGAGCCGTCCGAATGCATTGGGTTGGCCAACATTCACCTGCTCGAACTTGGGCCAAAGGACGCCCCGAAGTAGCAGCGCCACGCGGGTTCCTCTGTGGTAGTGCTCCAATCGTGCCCAGGGTCACGTCATTGGTACACCGCTAGTCCTCCCTCGGTGCCAACCCAGAGTCCAGAGGTCAAGCGTGCGATGGTGTGGACGCAGGGATTCGGGAGCCCAACGAGTGGGCGAGATCCGCCCGCCCCCACGAGTAGCGCGCCACCTTGGGTACCAATGAATACCGCTTCGGGATCCTGCTCGTCCCGACCGAGAAAGAGGATCCACGGATCGATCGTCGCAGTAACGGGGCTTTGACCGTCGATCGAATACACCCCGTGTCGGAGGCTTCCAACGAGCGCGGCCCTGCCACCCAGCGCAAGCACGTCGGTAGCCCAGCTCGATGGGTGACCCGAGAGCCGATCATAGCCAATGTAACGGTTTCTGCCGTCGCGTCGCAGCACGCCACGATCCTCAGACGCTAGAAACAGCGTCCCCTCTGGACTGACATCGACGGCTTGCAGCGAGCGCGAACCCCCAGGTTGATACATGACGCGGGGGTGTGCTCGCGGTTGAGCCAGGGGGATCTCCCAGAGTGAATTGGTCGCAGTGACGTAGAGAATCTGCTTACGTGGGTCGTAGGCAAGATCGGAGATGGAGCGTTCGGTGACGCGCCGATCGTGATGGAAACTCTCTCCGTCCATACTCGTGTAAAGTCCTTCGGACGTTGCTACGAACAACCCTGCATTGGTTGCCATCACGTCGTTGAGCATGCGCGCACCGAGCAAAGCCTCGCTGAACCGCCCATCATGCCGGCGCGCCAGCCCGCGATCGAAGGTAGCAAACCAACTGGCGCCATTCCATTCACTGATTGCCACGACGTGGTTGCTAGCGATTTGGTCGCGTGGTGTCAGTCGTTGCAGCGTGCCTCTGGAGCGCAACCATAGACCGAGTCCGGCAGTCCCAAGCCATTCATTTCCGTCACCACTCTTGAGTCGCGCCGTGATTGGTACACCCTCGATACGCTCACGAACCTCGCCTCGTGCTGTACCCCGAACGGACTGTCGCTTGGTGCAGGAGAAGCGCCGCGACGGCTCGTGCATCGTGCAGTCGTGATGAACCGTGGTGACAGACACTAGACCATGTTTCGTGATTGTGACGTTGTCTAGAAACAGGGACGGCAGCCCGTCGCGCGTCGAGTACATACGACGGTACTTACGCTGCGCTATGTCGTACTCCTCGAGACCGCCACGCGTAGCAACCCAGAGTGAATTGCCCTGGGCCACCAGGGCCTCGACATGCGTCGTGTTGGAGTAGATAGCAGACGGACCGTCCGTTGGCAGAGGGGGCGGCTCGGGTACCGGAGCCGGAATCGTGGCACTAAACGAAGGTGGTTCTGAGTTCTTGGTAGGCGCGGCCTCGGCGCGGCAGCTCAGGATCCCCATCCATGCCACGCACAGAGCGCAGATTCGAAGCTTCGTCATGGTCTCTCCTGGCACGAGACTAGTTCGTCGGCTTCATTGCGGGCTCGATCAGTGACGACGATTCGTACCCGACTGTCGCCGGCGGGTAACTTCAATTGGGCTCGATAGTGCGTGCCGTCTGTGTCGCTTGGATCGAGAGTGAATCGCAACCGGCGACGTGGGTCCGAGACTAGCGCCGCCCAAATCTCACGCATCGGCTCGTGGGTGACGACCGACAGTTCCATTGTGCGATTGCGGCATTGTACGGCTGGCTCAAACTCGGGCTCACTGCTGTCGATGGTATAGCTGCCGGTCAAGAACTCGACATGGCCGTCACGCGCGATCACGAGAATTGGTACCTCGTAGCGACCATCCGGGATCTCCTTGGGCACCAAGAAGCGCACGCGCCAACGGCTTGCTTCGGGATCGTAGGTCAGATCTTTTTCGAGTCCGAACGGGAAAAATGCCGTCACCCGTTGCGCATCGGCGGGAGCATCTACCGTGAGTACCGGATCCCCGGGTGGCATCTCCGTACGCGAGAGGGCCACCGCGTCTGGGCGCCTAGCCAAGATGGACTTCTTCTGTGCCCGCATGTCACTCATCAGTCGTGACGTCGATTCCGTGAGTTCACTTTCGGGAATCGCCAAGAACGACGTGTAGGGCGTGACAAAGCCGTAGGCGACGGCCAGCTCGATGACCTCGTTCTTGCGCTCCTCGGTCTCACCCTTGAGACTTATGTCCTCCAACAGCCGATTGGTTCGCTCCTGGGCCCAGAGCCGCCCAACCCACGGATGCGTCGAAGTCGCGTTGAGTTGGATCACGGCTTCACTGCGCATCGCGCCTCCATTGCGCCGTGTGCCCTTGAGGACGACTCGTACTGGTCCTGCGCCACTGGCTCGCGCCGTCACCAAGAGTTCTTCCCCCGGCGCCAGATCAGGCAGAGTGGTTGGCTGCATATGCAACAGCTCTCCATTCTCGAGCGACAGCTCCGGGTTCGTCAGTGCCGCGTTTTCGACCAAGCCAAAGAGGCGTGTCACTGAGGAGCGGATCGCCGCGGCGCTTTGAATGTAGGTGAATCTTCCGCGCTTGATGTCTGACAGCCGCGACAAGAGTGGACGATTCCCCCCTGGGCCGAGTCCCACGGTAAACACCCGCGTCTTGGACTTGTCCTGCTCCGCCACGGCGAACACCTGAGCCGCGTCTGATTCGCCGTCGGTCAGCAGAAGCACCAACGGACGGTCCGCGTTCGGGCGTTGAACCTTCAGCGCCTCTCTCAGGGCCAGAGCGATGTCCGTTCCGCCACCCTCTTGCACACCATCCAAAAAGCGCAGGGTCGCGTCACGGCTCTGCTCTGTGACTGGCTCCATCTGAGCGTATAGGGTCTTCACTTGGTCGTCGAAGGCAATCACGTTGATGCGGTCCTGGGCGGTCAGACGCGTGACAACTTCCTTGGCCGCTACGCGCGCCTCGTTCATGGGAGCGCCACTCATGCTGCCAGAGTGATCGAGCACAATCGTAACGTCCTTGCCCGAGCGCACCGTTACGGGTTCCGCGGCGAGCGATATCGCAAGGTATGCAGGCTGCCCCGGATCCTGGTGCGTTACGACTGAGAGCTCGTAGGGTGGTTCAATCACGTCGTAACCAAGGACAAACTCCTTTTCCTGTTTGGTTTGTGGCGTCGCGGTTACGGTTATTTTTCGATCGTGCGACTTCGTGTCGAGGCGGTGCGTTGGGGAGACGACCGCGCCGAGTGCGCGCGAGTCCGCGAGAGTCACCGTGATTTGAGTTTCAGGATTGGCAAGTGGAACCCGATACTCGACGTGAGAGCCCGTACGGACGAGACGTTGACTCAAGGTGATCTCGATCCGTTTGTGTTCCCTGGGGCGGATCGGGAAGACGCGAAACGAAAACGCACCCTCGCCCGTCTGCTCGACCAGCCCTGGATCGCGCCGAAGACCCGTGGTCTCGGCATAGATCTGGGCGGCGGCTTCCTTCTCGAAGACCTCGCCACGGATCTTGGTCGATCCATTCCAATAGGCAAACCCCTGGACCTTGGCGTTCTGTCCCGCCTGAATCGAACACACTCCCTCCAGTTGCTCGTCGCT
>JBLNFG010001086.1:0-4780 GCA_050263495.1 Myxococcales bacterium
AACGGGGGAAAAACCAGGCGCTGCGGATCCTGGATGTTTGTGCGCATCCAGTAGGTCGCTCGCTTGGCTATTTGCCCGGAGCGGTCCGGCTCGACTGGGAGTCAACTTTTGCGTCAGCGCCGACGTTTTGCCCGAGTCCCCTGGTGCTTGCTTCAGTCATGAGCCAGCTAGGAATTGGCGACGAACATTGGGTCGTCGTGTGTGACGAGGGACACGGCGGTCGAGCCCTACCGGTCTACCGCTGGCTTCGACGATATGGCCACCAGCGGGTCCTTACCCTGACTGGCGGGCGCTCTGAATGGGTCCGCCAGCAGCTGGGCCTAGTGAGCGAGCCAGCCCAGTACCCGGCATCTAGCTTTACCGTAAAGATCGGTAACGATTGCTCACACGAAGACAGCCCCTCACAGCGAGACAGTCACCAGGCAAGCAAGCGCAACGAGAGCCGTCGTCGAAGCGCGGCATAAGCACTCGGCGGCACCCATATCGCGACTGGGCAAGCTAAAGGCACGCAACACGCAAGCGTGTTGTTGAGGGAACGGGTGCCTGGCGGACCAGTCGCGATACGGGTTTAACGTGAGACAGTTCCGTCGAACCGACAGCTCCGAGCAACTGCTCGCCTGGGCGTGATCTGGTTCGGTCGAGTTGACGGCGCAAAGATCAGGTCGCTGGCAAGCGCATCTGCGTTACTGAGCGACTTGCGATAATATGACGGACACCGCAGGGGTGGACCGCTGTCGTCGCCACCTCGGAGGGCTCAGCGTCGTCACCACCAGTAACGTTCGCTGGCTCCTAGAGACAAACGCTAGCTAGTGCTCTGGCGTTCGCCAGCGTTCCGCACACTCGACTGCGCTGTCCAATAAAACAGAATTACCCTTGTCGGGCGCGGTTCCATCCGCTAGGCTAGGTCATCCCGCCTGCATCAAAGAAGATCGGCGGTCTAGCCATCCGCTGGAGGACTCATGACCGGAATAGCTCACCAATGGGCAAGTGACAACGCGCTCTCTATCGGCAATACGCCGCTCGTCAAACTGAACCGAGTCGTCAATGGCTCAGGAGCTACGGTCTTGGCAAAGATCGAGGGGCGCAATCCTGCCTATTCGGTCAAGTGTCGTATCGGTGCGGCGCTGGTCTGGGACGCCGAGCAGCGCGGTGTCCTCGGTCCCGGTAAGGAAATTATCGAACCCACTAGCGGAAACACGGGCATTGCGCTGGCATTCGTTGCTGCTGCGAAGGGTTACCCCATTACGCTCACCATGCCGGAAACCTTCAGTATCGAGCGACGCAAGCTTCTCGCTGCTTTCGGCGCGAAACTGGTGCTCACTGAAGGACCTAAAGGCATGGGCGGGGCCATCGCCAAAGCCGAAGAAATAGCCAGGAACGATCCGGACCGGTACGTCCTTCTGCAGCAGTTCAAGAATCCCGCCAATCCGGCCATCCACGAAAAGACGACAGGCCCCGAGATCTGGAATGCCACAGAGGGTAAGGTGGATATCCTTGTTTCTGGCGTGGGTACAGGCGGTACGATCACCGGCATTTCGCGCTTTATCAAGAATACCAAAGGCAAGAAGATCCAGTCGGTCGCCGTCGAACCCGTCCACAGCCCTGTCTTGACTCAGAAGCGGAACGGCGAACCCATCAAGCCAGGCCCACACAAGATCCAAGGGATTGGCGCGGGGTTCGTGCCGGACGTATTGGATCTCAGCCTCGTCGACGCCATCGAACAAGTCACCAACGACGAGGCGGTCGCATTCGCTCGTCGGCTGGCTCGCGAAGAGGGAATTCTTTCGGGGATTTCGAGCGGCGCGGCGACTGCTGTTGCAGCTCGACTCGCAGCTAAGCCCGAGAATAGCGGCAAGACTATTGTCGTGGTGCTTCCAGATTCCGGTGAACGCTACTTGAGCACAGTGTTGTTCGAAGGCGTATTCAATGCCGAGGGTATAGCGTCATGACATCGCTGGCTGCGGTGCCAAAGCGTCCAAGCTCGGCTCCTCCCGCTTCGTGGCAGCTCGAGTCGATCGTCAGCCAGCTGCGGGATGTCCGAAACGGGCACAATCGAGAGCACGCAGCCGAACGCGGGGTGCATGAGTTGCCATCACCGGATGCGATCGCTCGCATCGTAGAAAGCCTGCGAGCATCGCTATTTCCGGTACACTTTGGCCTTCCAGAGCTAACCGATCAGAGCATTGATTACTACGTTGGCCACACGTTGGACGGCGCACTGCGTGCCTTGTCAGAACAGATCCGACGCTGTCTTGCACTACCTGGAAGTAGAGACGGTCTCTCCGACCTGGACGCCAGAGAAGTCACGCGGGAGTTTGCCGCTACACTTCCGACTATTCTGGGGCTGCTCGAGAGCGACGTTCGAGCAGCGTACGATGGCGATCCCGCGGCAAAAAGCCTAGACGAGGTGATGCTCTGCTTCCCGGGCATAGCGGCCATCACTCATCACCGCATTGCCCATGCGCTGTACCGACTGAACGTGCCTCTACTCGCCCGGATTATTGCCGAGCATTCGCACTCAGTAACAGGAATTGACATTCATCCTGGAGCAAAGATCGGCAAGAGCTTCTTTATCGATCACGGAACTGGAGTCGTCATTGGCGAGACCTCCATCATCGGTGAACGGGTCCGGCTTTATCAAGGCGTCACGCTTGGCGCGAAGAGCTTCCCTGTGGACGACAAGGGGGTGATCATCAAGGGCGCTGACCGCCATCCCATTATCGAGGATGACGTCGTCATCTACGCGGGTGCGACGATTCTCGGTCGAATCACTATCGGGCGCGGCTCGAGCATTGGCGGGAATGTCTGGCTAACACGAGGGGTTCCGCCCAATAGTCGAATCGCGCAAGCACAGGTTCGCAACGATGTGTTCGACGCTGGCGGGGGCATTTAGAGCTTCACGCGATGAAACAGCAACGATGACATGCCCTCGTTGCTGTCGTATCGGTTCGAACAGCACCAGATTGACGTTACAGCACCGAGAAGGCGGCTGGCCGTGAGCAGCGCGCGGAGCATACGCTGCTTCGGGCAACGCAGTGTGAGCTTGCGCCGCGGCAGCCAACGCCATGCGCGGATGCCGCAGCCTTGAGCTAGGTTCGTTTAGCTCAGGGCACGGCGCGCCGCTGCTCGGGAACGCACGTCGCAAGCAGCGCGGTTCTTTTGGCCTAGACGACGCGCTGCCGACTGGCTCGGGGGGCTCCATCAAACACGGTGCCCAACACGGCTCACTGGGGCGCACGTCGCCGTAAGGATACTTAGCAACCACAGCGGGGCGCCACCATCTGTTATGTTAGACTTGAATTGCACTATGTGAGACTTGAGCTATTCTGACGGACAGCGATTCGCCATGTCGGGCATTCGCTCTGATTGCTCGTTCATTGGATCCGTTCGATGGCGAATCCCGTCGAGATCCGAGTTTGGAGTCTTGAATGTTGCGTGCCCTAACCAGAGCCAACAATCCAGAGCGGTTGTCGCTATCTGAGGTTGTCGAGCGGTACCCAGAGGTTCCACGTCTGATTGCCTTGAAGATCGATGTGCAGCGTCGCGGTGTGTCTTACACGGAATTCGCATTGCAGCATGTGTCTGAGGCCCAGCATCAACTGCGTGGCACCTATATCTTTGGGTCTCGCGATGCGGCGCTCACGCCCGTTCCTGAATCACTGATCCTACGCGACGGCACGACCGTTCTCACCGACCCTACTCCACTGGAACAGAACCCCTACCTGGTGGATTGGTCAGACAACAATTTCGTGCTGCGCGATGGTGATGCTGTAGTCGATACGGTAGACCTGTGGCCACAGCCTGCCTTCTACGGCAAGGTCACTAGCCGCGGAACGCAGATGAAGCACGTGTTCACGGCTCGGCCTCAACGGCTGAACCTGTTTACGTCGAGCTTCTGTCACTTTTGGGCTAACGAAAAGGGTTGCCAGTTTTGCGACATTGTTCCCCACCTGAAGCAACAGAAGAAGGAATGGGGGATCCCGACGCACCTGCATCCGGACGATGTCGAGGAGACGTTGCGAGAGGCTCTGAAGGAACCGGGACGATTCACCAGTATCTGCCTGACCGCTGGCAGTGATACTCACGGGGAAGAGGTATTCGATAGAGAAGTCGACTACTACATCAAGATCCTGCAAGCTGCCGGGCGAGTCTTTCGCACGAAAAAGTTCCCAAGCCAGTTGATTGGCTCTGCTTACAACGAGCGACAACTTCGCCGACTCCACGAGGAAACGGGGCTCACGAGCTACACCTCCGACCTGGAAGTCCTCAACGAACGATTGTTTGATTGGATTTGCCCCGGCAAAGCCCAATGGGTCGGTTACCGCGAGTGGAAGCGCCGCCTGGTCGCCGCAGTCGACGTCTTTGGACGCGGCAACGTTGGAACGGGTCTCGTGGGCGGCGTGGAGACTGCTAAACCGCACGGCTTTGCCAACGAGGAAGATGCCTTGAAGTCGACGCTCGATGAGGCTGAAGACTTGGCGTCGCAGGGGGTGACGGCCGTCTACATCGTATGGGTACCAAGACCCGGTTCCCTCTTCAAGGATCAGAGCAGCCCGTCGCTCGAGTACTTCGTCAAGTTAGCGAGCGGTTTGCACCAGCTGCGCAAGCGCTACGGGCTGCGGGTGGACTTCGACGACTATCGCGCGTGTGGGAACCACCCGGACTCCGATCTGTCGCGCCTGCTCTAGTTCCTGATCAATAAGGAGATTCTGCGTCCCGTGAAGAGACTAGCCCTCATCGTTCTCGCCAGCCTGGCTGCCGCGTTGCTCTTCAGCGCCTG
>JBLNFG010001087.1:0-6522 GCA_050263495.1 Myxococcales bacterium
GCGGCACAGTTCGAGAGCTCACAGTCTCCAGCTCGACATAGAGCCGTTCCGTTCACCGCGTCCAAGCAGACTCTGCTGCACTCTCCACAGTGCTTGACCGAAAGCATTAGATTAGTTTCGCAGCCGTTAGCGTGAATGCCGTCGCAATCCGCGTAACCTTGGGCACAAGTGATCGTGCATTCTCTCGAGCTGCAAGTGCCAGTTCCGTTCGCGTTACTGCAACGTACGTTGCAGCCTCCGCAGTGGTCAGGATCCGTGTCGAGCCCGGCTTCGCAGCCATCGGCGGCAATTCCGTTGCAGTCTGCCCAGCCATCGTCACACTGAAGCGACCCGCACGCTCCACCACTGCAGTGCAGCGCGGCATCACAGAGAGTCTCACACAAGCCGACCGAGCCCGCCCCGGCGATGCCTCGGAACGCAGTTGTTGCGGCGTCGTTGCCTTCGCCGATGTTGGTTGATGGATGGGGTTCGCCGCTGCCGCCTGCAGCGTTCGTGGCCTTGTCACTACCCGCACCCTTGCCTGTGTTGCCACTGGTGCCACCGTTGTGACTGAGGGTTTGCGATCCGTTCAAGTCCTGTGGGATTGTGTATGCAGGCGAGCTACACCCCGACCACCCAATCGTGCTTGCGCCGCACAAAACCAAAAAAGACCCCAAACCTCGAGGACTCGATGTTCCCATAGCGTGATCCAACCGTTGAGAAAAGCAGACGCCCAGTCAGGTCAACAGGCCCGAACATCCGAGCGCCAATTCTCAGCCACGTGAGCGCTCGAGTAGTTGCCTAACCCAAGCCAAAGCCGCCACAAAGATGCGCTGATTTCGCCGGGTGTCGAGCGATTTTGTCGACCAGCAGACGCGCACGCATCATCCAACAAAAGGTTTTCGTGCGAGTGACGGATGGGGTGTCGAGCGCCACTGCGCAGCGCGGTGGTCTCTAGAACGCCGACCGGTTTGAAATCCCTACTACAAGCGCCGATCCTCTCGCTGCGCAGAGCGGCCTTGTTGCTGCGCTCCTCAAAGTAGGCCAACTACTCCTGCAGTGCTCGCTCCTCGGGCGCCCCGTTCACTTGCCGCCTGCGGCGCATGCCCAGCTTCGCTGGTCACCGTGGCCTTGCGCAGAATTCTCCAATCCGTGGACAATTCTGCTTCGGGTTGCTTCGGTTTCGGCGCTTTCGTTACGTGATTCAAACCGTTCGGCGTTCTAGAATATTGACTGTCGGTACGCGGTTGCACAAATGTTAATATTTGACGCGAGCACATGCTCCAACGACCGCTTCACGGCTATCGACTCGTCTCGGTTCCGGCGCTACCGGTAAGTGGCCGCTGAGAAATCTCCGGAATTTCTAGGGAGGGAATCGCGCAACTGTTCGCGGATAGGTCCGGTGGACAGCGGAAATGGCGCAGGAAGAGCGGAAGGTCGGAAGACTCGGCGATGGGACGGCCGAGGTAATCGGCGCGCTCATCGAGGTGCATCGACATCTCAGTCCAGGGTTGATGGAGGAGTCTGCCTACGACGCTTGTGTGTGCCGCGTTGTCCGAACGAGCCTCAAGTTCGAGTCCTTTCCTTGCAATCCCAATGAGGGGATGCCATAGGAGTGGACCTACAGCGGTGCTAGGTCTGGCCAAGGCCCACGTGGTGTACGCAAGCGAGCTGATTCGACGAGCCGCTGACACTCAAGAAACACGCGTTTCGATCACCACTCCGGGTGACTTGGGCAAACGCTAGCTAAAGATGACGATGCTCAGTCGGTGAGAACCCTCACTTGCCGGCATGGTCTTGGCTTGACTCGAACACACGCGAATCGCATCTTTCGAACTCGACGGACTGCGGCCGGAATCGGGCTTGAATGCCCTGGTCTTACTCTCGCGGTGTTGGTTGAATGAGAGTGAAGCATTCGACGTCGGCGGGTACGAGCAATCCTTTGCATTGATGGGGAGCATCGCCATTCGAACCAGCGACCTGGTGCTTTTCGTGGGATGTAAGGGGCGGGTGAGGTCCCCCAACTGGAAAAGATGCTAGACATCATGCCGCGATGGAGGTGCTAAACGACGCGCAAGGAGACGGTAGAATGCGCAGAAGCGTTCTTCTTAACTGCCACGGCTACTCGATGCTCTTAGCACTGGTTGGATTCTGTGCCTGCGGCGAAAATGGGAGCCAATCTGGCGCGGGTGCCTCCGCATCGGGAGCTACGGCGAGTACGCGTACAGCGCAACCAATGGGCGGGCACGGTGGTCAAATGGGGACGACAGCGAGTACGCGCGTGGCGCCGTCAACTGGCGGCGGCAGCACCAGATCCAACACGAGTTTGCCGAGTGGCGGCAGCAGTAGTACCAGCAAGTCCACCATCGACAAAGGCGGCACGGCAGGGACGACCAAGCCGGATTCCTATGCCGTGGGGGGCGCGAACCAATCAACAGAGGTAGGGATGGCGGGCAGCGCAGGGGAAACGTCGGAGGCATTTCGCGTCATTGGCTACGAACCATTTTGGTCGGGCGACATTGAGGACATCCAATACGACAAGCTCACCGCCGTCAATTACGCGTTCGTGCTCGTCAATTCGGATGGCAGTCTGCAACCCGTCGAGAACGTTACGAAGCTCGACGCGCTCGTGCAGCGCGCGCATCAGCACAAGGTTGAGGTGTTCATTAGCATCGGGGGCTGGAACGATGGCGACGATTCCGCATTCCATGCGCTCGCTGGTAGTCGTGCGACGCGAGAGGTCTTTGCGGATGAAGTCTTAGCCTTTGTACTAGACCACCAGCTCGATGGTGCGGATATCGACTGGGAGTACCCGGATGCGGGCCAGTCCGCACGTGACTATACGAGCCTGATGACGCTGCTAGCCACTCGACTTCACGATGCGAAGAAGAAGCTTACGGCAGCGGTCGCGGCCAAAGGTGGTGCAGGGATCGAGGACGCCGTGTTTGCCCAAGTGGACTACCTCAACCTGATGGCTTACGACGGGGGGGATGGGGCTGCGCATTCTCCGTACAGTTACGCGGTCGAGTCTCTAGATTATTGGTTGAATCGCGGACTTCCGAGGCACAAATGTGTGCTCGGCGTTCCCTTCTACGGCCGGCCCGGCTGGGGCTCGTACGCAAACATCGTTCAGCTGGATCCCGACGCGCCCAACAAAGACTTGAGCAATGGCACGTACTACAATGGGATCGCCACCATTCAAGCGAAAACACAGCTCGCATGCGAGCGCGCCTCGGGAATCATGATCTGGGAATTGAGCCAAGATACCTCGGACTCAAGCTCACTCTTAAGCGCAATTAGTGCTGCAATCCGTTGAGCGTGCCAGATGTAATCCGGGGGCCGTGGAGTGACGAACTGATTCGGGTGCAGCCCTGAGCGGGCGTCCCTCTCATCCGGAGAAGCGCAACCCTCGGCGTGCGTGCCCGACGATGTTCGGTTCAGAACAAGCCCGGTCTTCGCGTACCCGGGCGGGTCATCTTCTGCGCTACGGAGTGCAACATCGAGGGGTTATGACGCTGGTTGCTTATTCACAGCCATCGGCAAACGGCCGGTGTAAGGTGCTGCCCCCCTGCCATGGCCAATTCCATCACCATTGATGTCAGCCGCTGCAATCGATGCGGCGCGTGCGTGCATGAGTGCCCAACTGAAGCAATGGTCAAGCGTGCGGCCGACGTGCCCGCCGTAGACGCGAAGTTCTGCATGGGCTGTGGGCATTGCGGCGCGGTCTGCGAGCTTGGAGCCATTCGCTCCGAGCTCGGAGAGTTCCCGAGCTGGCATGCGCCATACGTTCCACCTGAGGCAGTCAAGCAGCTGCTGAGCGGACGGCGCTCAGTGCGGCGTTATAGGCAGACCCCTATCGACGCGGGCATTCTGGCGGACGTCCTAAGCGTCGGTCCGTATGCTCCCACGGCATCGAATGACCAGGACATTGCTGCCACGGTTCTGATTGACGAAGCCGTGCACTGCCTCGGCGCACTGGTTAATGACTACTACCGATCGTTCTTGAAGCTGCTCGATTGTCGACCGCTGTGGCCGCTGCTGTGGTGGACCGAGTTACGGCCCTATCTCAGAAACGAGCGCAAACTGGCTCGAGTCCGCGAACGGGTGCTTGGTTTCAGTCCGGAGAATGACTGGCTGTTCTTTGGCGCACCAGCGGTCGTGTTGTTGACTGCGCCGCGCAGACACCAAATGTTCGGTCGCGTTAACGGTACCATCGCAGCCGAACGCATGATGAACTACGCGTCTGCGCTTGGACTCGGCAGCTGTCATATCGGTTATGCAGACGTGGCGATGCGCCGGCGCCGCAAGATCGTCGACCGCATCGGCTTGCCGCAAGGGCACGTGCCTGTGGCTGTATTTACGCTCGGCTATCCAACGCCTAAGTACTGTCGGTTGCCGGCGCGCGCTGCAATGCGCGCGAGTGTGATGCCACAGCTGAGAGTGTGATACACACCGCGATCACGGCGTACTCGGCAGATGCGTCAACTTGCATGAAGGATGGCGCACGTACCCTCGATGGTGCAGAAGGTCCAGCTTCCTGACGAATCTCTGTCGAAAGGCCGACAGGACATCGTGCTCGTGGAGCGCGCCGTCAGAAAGTCGAGTCCCTTCCGTAACGCCCGCGCTCCGCGTTCCCGGGCGTATTAAGCCGCTCGGTGCGTGGACAGTTGCTCCGAGCTCCGAGCGGCTCAGCGCCCACTCAATTGACCTGCGCGCAATACTTGGTGATCTGCACGCCGTCCCCGCCGCCCCAGATCTCGAGCCCGCCGAACACGATGCTCAAGTACATGCTGCTCTTGACGAAGTAGTTGTTGGCGACCGCGTCTTGAATGAACTTATTGAGATCGAACGATAGCGAGTCAAGCGGTTGGGTACTGACGTACGAAACGCACGGAGCGCGTCCGCCTCCGCCCGGCCCGAGCCACACATCCCAAGTGCTCTGGGAAACCCCAGCAACCGTGTGATTCGGTTGGTCCGGTGTGCAGCCGTTTGCGCTGCATTTGCCGCCCCGCGGCTGTCGCCCAGAGGGCTTGTAAAGCCACACCATGAGCAGCGCGCCATCACCACCCGGATCTGAGGCAGCCTCAGGCAGCGGGCTCGAGGCCGCCGTTAACCAGACGTCGTACGTCGCGTTGTAGTTGGACGTGTCGTGCGCCGAGGCATCCGTGGAAAGGATGGTTGGAACGGATTTCAATGCAGAGACTTGTTTCGGCAGATTGCTGCCTTCCGACGTGTTGCCCGTGTAACTGCCGATGAAGATCGACGGAAAACCTGTGGGCGCGCCTTCACTGGCTGAAACGGCGGTCTTGGCAGAATCACCGATCTTCATCGACAGCCCATTGTAGGTCACCGTCTGGCTCGTGTACTTGTACCACCAGTTCGTGTGGATAACGTAGCTCTTCTGTTTGCCGGTCACCTTGATTTGCCCGGCATCGTAGCGCGTCGTGAACGTTCCAGAATCCGTGGAAGAGTCGGTACACTCCTCAGAAATTTGGGGCGAGCTTCCACCCGTGCCAGTCTGCCCGCCCACGGATGTGGTCGTAGTGCCGTTACCCCCTGCCGCTGAACTACTCTGGGGTGGCCGGCTAGAGGAGCCGCCCTGACTTACGCCGCCCGTTGCCTTCGAAGCACTACTACTCGAAGTGCCGCCCGTTGCCTTCGAAGCACTACTACTCGAAGTGCCGCCCGTTGCCTTGCCGTTCGCTGTACTCGGTGAACCGCCCGTCGCTTTCGCGCCGCCAATGGCTTTTGTGACGAGTTCCGATGAGCCACCCGCGCCCGCGTCATCGCCATTCGAATCCGTGACAGAGCCTTTGCTCCCGCCGGAAGCGGAGACAGAGCTCTTGCTCGCCGATGCCCCACCGGTACTTGCTTTCTTCGACGCGCCGGCGGCGCTCGCTCCACCCTGTGAGTTTTTCGAAGTTGCGGCGTTCTGCCCTCCAGAGGACGACGTGCCGTCGTCAGTGTATGCTCCCCCTGCTGCATCTACGCTGCCCTGATCCGAGGGAGAGTTTCCGCAGGCATTAACGGCAGCCAAGAGAACCAAGCAGCTGAGCGACAGAATGGAACGCACGAGTACCTCCAGAGTAACGCGGGCCTCGTAGGCTACGAGATCCGCTGTGGTCCGGCAATCGATCGAGCACAGCCCGTATCTGGGGTTTGCCGGAGTGTGTTTCTTCTCACCCCCTGTTCGCGCTTGTTGCGTATTAGTTTGGGCAAAATCGCTTTGCTTAGCTTGCGGAAACCGCCCAAGGTGTTGCCCTTTTTGGAATCTTCTTTTTGGGCTGGATCATGCAATTACGGCCGTCTACGCCCGCAGCTCACGCGTCTCTCGAACGAAGTCACGTCGCGAAGCGCCTACGGAGTCCAGTTGCGCGCAGCGCATTGCGCGGCCCGCTAGCGGTCGTGTGACGCATCTTCCAAGACTTCGCGGATTTTCAACGCTAACCCTTGCACGGTATAGGGCTTGCCAATGAAGTGCGTGTGCTCATCCACGACACCGTGGTGAACAATGACGTCTTCGGTGTAGCCGGATGCGTAGAG
>JBLNFG010001088.1:0-20425 GCA_050263495.1 Myxococcales bacterium
GCGGCTTGCTCGTCGAATCGCGGCTTGCTCGTCGAATCGCGGCTTGCTCGTCGAATCGCGGCTTGCTCGTCGAATCGCGGCTTGCTCGTCGAATCGCGGCTCTTCGCTCATTGCCGGCGAACGTTCATCTTTAGCGAGTGTGCGTGCGTTCCGACGTCGACCAGGAAGTGGTCGGTCGAGCCGAGCCGAGCCGAGCCGAAATTCGGTTGCATCGGTTGATAGGAGTTTGCTAAGCCCCAGCGCCTATTCCAGCGGATTCTAAGCGCAGATCCGCAGAGCGTGCCATCTGAAAGAACGTGAAGACATGAGACCTAGGCGACAGGATCTGACGACTGCGTTGGCAGTGGCGCTGTCATTGGCGGGTTGTTCGACTCGTGCGACGGTCACGCGGGTGAACGGGAACGATTTGAGCGTGAAGTTCGCTGGGTCAGACAGCGAAAACATCTACATCAGGACGCGTGGCGAGACGCATGCAATCCCGCGGAGCGGGATTGCAGACATCGATCATCCTGGCGACACGGCAGCCGTGATAGGCGGCATCTTGACCGGTTACGGCGTCTTAAATATCGCCGCGGGAGCAGACAGATGCGAGGCTGAGGGAGCAGCATTCTGCGCCGGAGTGTTTCTTCCGGCAACCGTTGGCGTGTCAATGCTGATGTGGGGCTTGACGGTGCACGGTGCCTCCGTAGAAGAGCTCGAGCGACGCGTCGATGCTCATCGCCCACCCAAGGTAAGGCTGATACCCAACGTGCTTGGGGCGGATCAGGGAGCGTTGCCTGGCGCCGTGATCGAAGGACGTTTCTAGACAAGATTCACTCCCCGGGGGGAGGGTGTCAGCATCTCTGACGTTAACGGCACTTCTAGCGGCACCTCGCGTCAAGAAGTGCAGCGCGGAGCGTTCGTTGACGAGACCCAGCGCCGGAAAATGCTCCTCGAAGCTTTTCGCAACGACGACGCGCGTGGAAGAAAGCTCCCCGCGGCTATTCCCAGCGGCACCTCGCGTCGGAAAATGCAGTTTGGAACGTTCGACGACGCGAGATCGCGCCGAAAAAAGCTCCCCAGGGCTATTCCCAGCGACACACGCGGCGTGAAATGCTCCTCACTGCTCGCTCCAGCGACCCATCCCGTCGGGAAAAGTTCCTGACAGCTCTTTTCGATGTTCTGTGGGCTTGCCGCAAAGCATTGGGTTCGCCTGCGGGCCTGGCCGAACGAACAGTGCCGTCAGGGATTGAACGTTGCCAATGTCGTCAATCCGTGCCGACCTTGCGCGCGAGCTTCTTGTTCCCTCTTCGGGAACTCAACGAATCAGGGCGACGTGACGAGCCGCATCTCCGCTGTGCGCAGAAACGCACCCTTCGTGGCGTGGAACGTCCAGTGTTCGAGGATGCACACTCTCGGTTGTCCGTCGACTGTCCTGATCACATTGACCGAATTTCCGGCGTCATGTCGTGTGCGCCAGGATAGCGCCGTGCCAGCGTTGACCGCCCAAAACGGTTTTGGTAGCGGCGCCATGGTTTGGTGCAGTGCAACGACGAACGGCAGGTGGATGTGTCCGGCAAGAACTAGATCCGCTCCAGCGGCGGACCACGCTCGAATCGCCGCGCCGCTTCCGTAGGCAACGTTGACCAACTCCGAAAGGCGAGGCGTAGCGACGGGATGATGTAAGACGACGAGGCGCAGCTGACCCGGATCAGCACACCGCAACTCTTCAGCGACGCGCTCGCACTGAGCCTTCGAGATCTCGCCGTCTACATGACGACGCGGGCGCGTCGTGTTCACACTGAATACCACGCAATCAGACGCGCGAAAGCTTGGCTCCAGGTCACCCCCGAAGTGCGCGCTATATCGAGCGTAGGGTGCGAAGACGCGTCGAGCAATGTCGAACAACGGAATATCGTGATTGCCGGGCGTTGAGACGAGGTGCGGTACCTTCAGATCTCGCATGAACGCCGCCGCTGCGGCGAACTGACTTGCGCGAGCGCGTTGAGTGATGTCGCCGCTGAGGATTAGCAACTCCGGCGAAAGGGAGCGTACCAACTCGCGCAAAGCGACGACCACTACGGGCTGATCCGTCCCGAAATGAGGATCAGAGAGGTGCAAGATCGTGGTCATCCGGGGTCCTCGCCAGCATCACTCGGTCTGACTAGGAGCAAGGGGTGAGGCGCAATCCGGAACGTGAGCGGCTGTTTCATGTGCAAGACTTCACCATCGGTTGCTACTTGAAAGCGACGACGACCGAATCTCGAGCGCACGACCAAACGTTCGAGGCCGAAGCTGATCACCTCGGGTGCCTCTCCGAGTCGACCCAACAGGGCGCGGAGCACGAGTGCCAGCATGCCCCAAACGCTCACCGGACGCAGCAGTACCGCCATTAGACGGAACCCATGCTCCACCTCCCGTGCGGGAATACCGACTCTTGTGAGTTGCAGGTGATTGTTACCGACAAACAGGGTTGGCGTGACCATCTGCGTGCGACATTGGTGAATTTCGAACTCGATGTGGAGGCGGCGACGGAAGCGGAGCACCGTAGCAAGCGCTGCTCCAAAGGCGACCCAGCGACTCCGCCCAAAACGACGCTTGGCCTGCTCGCGTTCTTCGAGCAGAGCAGGATAGAGCCCAATACTCGCATTAGCGAGGAATACTCGGTCGTTGACCATCCCCACTTGCACGGCAATCACCGGCGATACTAGCAGGAGCTGGCACGCCGCCGCCACGTCGGATGGAATTCCGTGTGCCCGACTGAAGTAGTTGAAGGTGCCGAGTGGAATCACTCCAAATGGGCAGCCGCTGCCAATGGTTGCTGAAGCAACGCTGTTGATGGTGCCGTCTCCGCCAGCGGCCACTACGATGCCTCCCTGCTCACGCGCGGACTGGACAACCTTCTCTGCCGTTGCCTTCAATCGACTCGGATCACCCACCTCAAAGAGTGAGAAGGTGCGTCCTGCCGTGGAGAGCGTGAGCTCGATGGTATGGCGCACGTCTTCGCCTGAGTGCTTTCCGGAACCGGAATTCAGCACGATGAATAGGGGGGCGTCCTTCGACACCGCTGTGTCCTCGAACTGCACTGACGCGTCTTTCGTTTCTTGTGTCAGTTGGGGCGCGATGTTGTCATTGGCCTTAACATTGCGTGCAGAATCAGCGTCAGGTGCTTCGGAGTGTCGATTAAGATTTGCGTTCGGCGTACCGACTTCCATGAGTGACATTCTCCCGCTCAGACCCATTTGCGTCCTTCTCTAGCGTCGTGCAGCAGCCTCGGAGTCGTCCAGGGGCAGGGGGATGCAACGACGCGTCGTTCCGCTTGCGCCACCACTTCTCGACCGAGATGACCGGCAGGATCGAGGCGCCCACCGCGACGGCAAAACCAATATGGTCCAATCCGAGCGGGGCCGAGCCCAGGACCTCGTTCAAGAAGGGAACGTAGATGAACGCCGCCTGCAGCGCTATCACGACGCCAATGCCAATGAACACCACTCGGTTACTGAACAGCCCGATCTCGAACACAGAGCCTTTCAGGCTCCGGCAATTCATGAGGTAGAAGATCTGGAACACGATCACGGTCGTCACTGCGATGGTCTGGGCTTCCCGAAGCGCCTGTTCGACGACCACACCGTCCGCAATGGCCCGGTGGTATTCGACATAGAAAAGCCCAATGGCGCCGGCGGTCATCAACACTGCAACCAAGACGGTGCGGAACACGACGAATCGATTGAGTACAGGTTCTCGCGGCGAACGCGGCGGCCGCAACATAATGTCCGGCTCTTTCGCTTCGAATGCCAGCGGCAACGCCAGGCTTACGGCCGCGACCAGGTTGATCCAGAGGAGCTGGACCGGCAAGATGGGGAGAAGCTGCTCTTGAGTTGCGGCGTTGAAAGGGAAGAACGCAACGGCATAGATCAGAATGAACGCGAGCCCAAGGTTGGTCGGCAACACGAAGGCCAAAGACTTGATCAAGTTGTCATACACGCGACGCCCCTCTTCGACGGCAGCGGCGATGCTTGCGAAGTTGTCGTCCGTGAGCACGATGTCCGCGGCTTCTCGTGAGGCGGCGGTACCGGTAATGCCCATGGCCACGCCGATGTTGGATTGCTTTAGTGCAGGGGCGTCGTTCACGCCATCACCGGTCATTGCCACCACCTGACCGTCGGCTTGCAATGCACGCACCAAGCGGAGCTTGTGTTCCGGGGCGACGCGTGCAAAGACGTGATTGCTGCGAACGAGCTCCTGCAATTCCTGGTCAGAGGCGACTTCGATCGTTGCGCCCGTGATCGCTGTTCCGTCCTGTGTCAGGCCCAGTTGCTCACCGATCGCTGCAGCCGTACCTTGATGATCGCCCGTGATCATCTTTACCGCGATTCCTGCCGCCTTGCAGGTCTCGATGGCAGCGATCGCTTCGCGTCGAGGTGGATCGAGCATGCCCACCAACCCCACGAGCTCCATCTCTCGCTCGACGTGTTGGGCTTCGAGGTCGTTCTGCGGCTCGCTGCGCCGTTTCGTGGCGATCGCCAGCACGCGCATGCCCCGACGGGCTAGTTCTTCGACTTTACGCAACACGTCCGCCTTCTCAAAGGTGTCTCCGCCCGCCATACGCGAGCAATGACCGAGCACTACCTCCGGTGCGCCCTTCATCACGATCAACCGTTTCTCGTCTGGCATCCGGTGAATGGTGGCCATGAACTGATTCTCGGACTCGAAGGGAATGGTACTGACGCGCTCCAAATGCTTCCGTTCGGCGTCGACGGCGATGCCGAGCTTCATTGCCGCCGTTACCAGGGCACCCTCGGTCGGATCCCCGGTGAGCTTCCAAAATTCTTGTTCGCGAAACACTTCGGCATCGTTGCAGAGTGCGGCATAGAGGCCCAGGTCGCGGATTGGCTCGGGAACCTCCGGTACCAACCGTCCATGCTGCTTGAGCTCTCCCGTTGGCTCATACCCAACACCGGTCACTTCATAGTCGCCGAGTTTCGTCCAAAGCGCTTGGACCGTCATCTCGTTTCGGGTCAAGGTACCCGTTTTATCCGAGCAGATGGTGGTGGTGCTTCCAAGTGTCTCCACGGCGGGCAGCTGGCGGACAATGGCCCGGCGCGCGGCCATGCGCTGCACCCCAATCGCGAGCGCGATCGTCACAATCGCTGGGAGGCCTTCCGGAATTGCTCCGACGGCGAGGGCAATCGCAAAGACAAGTGCATCCTTGAGGGCAGTGGTGAAGGCCATGCCGTGCGCCACCATTCGCGCAACGCCGATGATGACCATGATCAAGGAAACGACCAATACGGAAACCGTGATCACCTTGCCGATGACTTCGAGCGCCTTCGTGAGTGGCGTCTCGAGATCAATCACCTCCCGCAGTAGTGTGGAGATGCGACCCAATTCCGTCTTGTTGCCCGTAGTCACGACAACACCGGTTCCGGTGCCGAACGTCACTAAGGTGCCCCCGAATGCCATACACGACCGATCCCCGATTCCTGCCTTGGCGTCGACGGGCTTCGATGACTTCTCCGTAGGTAACGACTCGCCAGTCAGAGCCGCCTCCTGCAGGCGCAGATTGCGGGTAGCGATCAGGCGAATGTCAGCCGGAACGCGATCCCCGGAGCCGAGGACTACGACATCGCCGGGCACGAGATCTGCGACCGGCAGGCTGCAGCGCTTTCCTTCCCGGATAACCGTCGCATTCTCGGGCACCATGTCGACCAACGCATCAATGGCTTTGCCTGCACGAAACTCCTGAATGAACCCGATGATGGTGTTGATGACCACTACCGCGAGTACCACCGCCCCGTCCACCCTCTTGCCCAACGCCATCGCAAGGATGGCCGAGCCATTGAGCACCCAAATCAACGGACTATTGACTTGTTGCCACAGCAGCTTCCAAATGCCGGTGCTAGACGCTCTCTGGATGACGTTCGAACCCCATTTCGCCAGTCGCTGTTGCGCCTCTTCGTCCGGGAGCCCTTGAGCGCTCGACTCGACGTCGCGTAGCACTTCGTCCACAGGCAGGGAGTGCCACGCCGGAACTGAAAGCTCTGGGTGCCGGGGCTGCATACTAGTTGGCTCCGCGATCCCTATAGTATGTCTTATTGCGTGCGTGGCTGACGACGAGTCGCTCCTAAAGCTGAACGATTTCCGCGCAGGAAAGCCACGGGGCAACATGGTGCGTCGTGGATGAAGCGCTGATAGTGCTGGTCACCCTCCCCTTCGGGGACCATGCCCCCGAGCTTCAGAGCTCGCCTCGTACACCCACGCTCGGCAGAATTGGGATTCCGCTTAGCTGAGTCTGATGCGCGTAGTTGAAATCGTAGGAGAGCGCCTCGACGGCTGGATGGTTGTAGGCGTTGTACACATCTAGATACGTGCTGAACCGGAAGTATCCGATTTGCCAACGCTTGTCCAACCGGAGATCTAGCTGGTGAAACAGCGGCAACCGTTGACTATACCGTGGCGCTTCGAGGGGAACATAGGCCCCTGAGTCCGCTGCGTAGATTGCGGGAAGCGACGGAGCCTGACGGACGGGGGTAGTTAGAGAGCCGGAGATCACGCGAAACCGGATGCCAAACTCCCAGCCACGGCCCAATCGCACACTCCCCAGCATCGTGAGATTGTGCGTCTGATCGTAAGGGATCAGGTACAGCACATCTCGGGGAAAATCCCGCCGCTCGCTACGCGATAAAGTGTAGGCAATCCAACCGAAGAAGTACCTGTCCGGCTTGTACCGAACGAGTGTCTCGAGCCCGTACGATCTGCCTAGCCCATGATTGGTGTAGCGCACCGAATCTTGGGGCCTGCCCGCTGCCACGAGGTGATCGAAGTGCTTGTAGAAGCCTTCCAGACTCACGTCTAGCTGGTTCGTCAGTTCCTGCTCGAGCCCCAACGAGTAGTGCAGCGCGCGGTTCGAGCGCAAGCCGGGGGTGCCATATACCGCGTTGATCTCCTGAGACTGCGGTGCCTGGTGATAGTAACCGATGCCACCCTTGAACGTCGTGCGCCGACGGCTTTGCCCGTCGTGGTCTGCCGCACCCGGGACAAGATCATAGCGAACGTTTAGCCTTGGACCTACGTCGGTGCGTCGCGTTTCACGGGAGTAATCCAGACGAAGCCCAGGAACGACGCGCAATCGATCGAAGGGCTGAGCTTCGGCGTCGATATACCAACCTTGGTTCACACCGGTGACGTGCTCGGATGCCTCGAGCAGCGGTTGAGACGAGAAGGGGCCCGACGTAGGTTGGCCTGGCACGGGCACGTTGGGCGAGCGCGCCGAAAAGTCGTACGGATAGACTTGGAAGTCGAACCCCGTGTTGAACTTGAGCTGTCGCACCACTCGAAAGGAGAGTTCCTCTCGCCAGTGGAACGGATGGCTCACCATGTCCAGTTTGTAGGAACCAATGCCGAAGCCGACGCGGGTCTTTCCCAGGGTAACGAGGCTCGAGAGACTGATGTTCGAGCTGAGCTGTTGTTCGTGCAGAACCTGACCCTGCATGAACGAGGTTCCGAAACGGACGCTGCCACCGAAGGTGGGCTCTTGTGCCAACGGATCCACGACGGCCGCGAACCGATCATCCGCACCAAAGAAGCGTAGGGACGTCCGCGCGTTGGAGCGGTTGTGTTCCACGATGAATTGATAATCAGAGAAGACGGGCAATGAGCGCGCGTTGGCCCCGGCACTTTCGAGCACTGGACCGATCCAAGCGTCGAGCCAGCTGCGCCGTGCGCCCATTGCGAAACTCCAACCCTTGACCGGTAGGGGGCCTTGCAGCAAGACGCGCCCTTCGATCAGATCCATCTGCGCCACCGCGTTCAGACAGCCGCGCCTCTCCGTCAGGTTTCCACGTACATCTTTGCAGCGGGTTTCGGGGCTCTTGAGAGACACATCCACGATTCCGCCCATACCGCGGCCATACTTGGCACCATAGTTTCCCGGGTAGAAGTCGATGCGCTCGAGCAACTCCGTCGGCAACACACTGCGCAAACCACCGAAGTGATATACGAGCGGGATCAGGCTGCCATCTACGTACACTTGCGTGTCTTCGGGATAAGAGCCGCGCACGACGAGAATGCCAGCAAACGCTGGGGGACGCGCGACGCCCGGCATGCTCTCGAGTGATCGCAGCGCATCGCCGCTCGTCCCTGGGATGCGCTCGATCTCGCGACGCTCGATCGTGCGTCGCGTCACCTCACGCAGTGGACGCTCACCGACGACGGTTACCTCGAGTATCCCAGCTTCGACGACGGCCGTGGCACGGTAAGTGACCTCGGTCGCTTCATTCGGCACGATCGTCTCGCGCGACTCGACGGGAACGAACCCTGGGCTCGTTACTCTCACGCGGTAGGTGCCCGCATCGAGTTTGGCGAAGGAGAACTGCCCCTGCGCATCCGAGCGCGTCGTCACTTCTGCGCCCGCTGGCGTGAGCAGGACGACTTCGGCGCCGATCAGTGGCGACTCCGTTCCCGCGACGCGCAAAACACCAAAAAAATCACCAGTGGTAGCCTTAGACGCAACCTTCGATTCGGGTTCGGCTGTCGAGAGCTTAAACGAATATCTGTAAAGTACTCTTGCCCTGATCGGCGCTCCGTTGCGCAACGCGGGCTCGAAGGTCAGCCTCAGAGCGGCATCGCTTGCTGCCTGATCAAAGCCATGACCCGCCGGCTGCGTGACTTCAACGTTAGTTACGGCGCCACGTTCGTCCACCGTTAAACGTAACACTACCTCCGCCGCCAAACCCGCTGCTTCCGCCTCTTTGGGATAGACGGCGGGTTCAAAATGTAAGAGTCGCGGCGGGCTCACTCGAGGAGCGCCGGCGTCCGTCGTGTCAACTGCCTCTGGGGCGCGCTCGAATTGGCCGAACGCGAGCGAGCTCGACAGTAGACCGAGCAAGAGGACCGAAACCAACGTATCACCGCGTCTGGGCATCTGGCTAGCGGCCGGGTCGTAACCCGTTTCCGGCGCTCAAACAAGTTCAGAGAGCAGATGTTTGTCTGTTCGGCGCGAGAATGCCCCTTAACGGTCCAACGGATGCTGTTCTTCGCGCAACTCTCGATTGATAGCAACGGCCGCAATGTAGCCCTCGGCGGCGGCTACTGCGATGGATTGCACATTGATTGCGGCATCGCCCGCGATGTATAAGCCAGGTATCTTGGTGCTCTGTCGGGAATGCCTCTGGGCTGCTCGGTTCGCGGCGAGTTCGCAACCCAACTGTTGAATCAGGGGCGAGCGTTGCTCTTGACCTGCGTGAATGAACAGGGCATCGAGCGCAACGCGTTCGCCTGAAGCAAGGAGGACACTGAGGGGCAATGAAATACGCCGAGCCCGACGAGTTCATGTAGGCCAAGTATTTCGGGCTCGAAATCGCGCATACCCGTGGCAAGCAGCAATTTCTTCGAACGCCAGATCCCATTGCCGGCTGTTACCTCAAAACCGCTGGAGTCGTTGGACACGGCCGTGACATGGCTCTCCACGCAACGCACCGAATACGGCGCAAGTTGCGCCGCACCGACAGACCTCAGTTTGGCCGGTGAAGCGCCGTCTCGGGTGAAGAAGCCGTGCGAGCTACGCGAGGCGATGTTTCTTGGAGCAGCATCGTCGAATAGGAGCACGCTCCGACGACAACGACCGAGCACAAGCGCTGCTGAGAGACCCGCGGGGCCACCGCCTACGATGATGACGTCTTCGATACGATGATGCGGAACCGCTGACACCACACCCGAATCGATCTTCAAGAAGCATGCCCAAAGCGAACTCGCGCCGTTCACGGGCGACCGTGGAGAACTTCAGTTCGAGTACCACTCCACTCGCGCTTGCCCAAACCCGATCGCTTCGGTTTCAGCGCTTTCGCTACGGGGATCAAACTGATGGGCGCTCTAGGTCGGGGTTCACGCAACCAAGGTGAAAACAATCCACTGTTCTCGCCACCGCGCCAGTGGCGTCGGGGTAGGGAATGGGCACAGGCGTGCAATCGCACCACGATGGCTGGTAGTGTGAACCAATCAAAGCCGCCCCGTGGCGCGTTTGTCACTGCCCGAGACGGTGAGGTGCGGGGGCGGAAGCTACTCTTCTATCTTGTAAGGGGAGACGAATCGGTCTGCGCACTCGCAAACCGGGCACGTCATCCCGATGACGCGCACCTCGTCGGCTTCCGTATTGCACTTAGCAAACGTCTCCGCTTCGAGGAACTTGGGGCGGGGTTTGCCCTGATACAGACAATGCGTAACCCACTTGCCGACCTTGCAGGGTGCGTCCTTCTTTGCCTTCGCGGCTAGCAGCTTCTCTGCTTGTTCGTTCAAGTACGTAAGCTTGCCCGCGGCGGCCTTTCCGCTCTTACTCTTGGGATCGAGATCCGCAGCGGCCTTGCATGCATCCCGCGCCTTGACGGTTTCCCACTTCGTTTCGAGCGCCACGCACTCATCGAACTTCGCCTTGGCCTTGTCTTGGCAGCCAACCAGGGTCTGGACCAATGCAATACCGAGCAGCGCCAGCCAGATTGGGGGTGTAAGTTTTGAGTTTCGCTGCGTACGCGTCATTCGGTGGGTTCCTATCAGCGCGGCAGCATTGTCCAAGTCCAAGGGACGAGCAAGTGGTAGCAGCGCTGACGCAGGTTTTCGACTCTGAAGCAAGCACCGGAAGCTGTGCAGACTGCGACGGCCCTCGCGTACCCATGCTGGTTTCGAGCAGGTTGCGCCACGCCAGGTCCAATGTAGTGCCTCCGGAAGTGGTGACTCAACCCTGAGTCCAAAGTGCAGCGAGGGCATGTTCAGAGGCTTCCGGAGGACGTATTCATGAAGCTACCGACAACGCGATCAATCGAGCTGTTTGCCGTCTCCAACCTCCACTCCTTCGAGAGGCAGAGGTTTGCGACTCCGCCACCTGAGTCGTGGGTTTGACGGCAACACAGAGAAACCTAGAGCGATTCTGGGCACCGCGCAGGCGAACAGGAAACTCTCGGAGTCTTCGACGGGGGGCCTCCAACTTAAGTAAGTGTTGAGTCACAGGCCAAAGAGTAGATGGGGTCCCGGCGTGGCTCCTGGAGTTTGCGTGGACGCGTCGGGGGCGACGGTGCTTCCGCCAGCTGTTGTTTCAACAGCTGGAAACTGCTCCGAAATTCGATGTAACCCGGGAGGAGTGGAGCGCAGCCAAATTCGTGCAATTGCTCGAGTCGATACTGGTGGGAGCCATGCTGTCGTACAATTTCGGGACAACCCACTCCATCGATCATGAGCGCCCGCCTCGAGTCACAACTATTCACACCAACCGTGCTGCGACGAGTAGCACTTTCTCTCTTGCTCCTGCATGGTGCGACGCTCTCGTTAACGGCGCATGCTCAGGGAGAAGTTGCGGAGCCAGCGCCCTCAGGTGCTGAGCTCTATCAAGAGGCCGCGAACCTGATGCAGGATAAGCGCTACGAAGAGGCGCGACTGGCACTGCTTGAGCTTTGGAGCAAATCCCCAAGCTACGATGTTGCGACAGCCCTCGCGGAAGCGGAACTGCGACTCAAGCGGTATGCAGACGCGATGCGACACCTCACGTACGCAATTGCCAATCCGTCCAAAACGGAGCCAGAGAAGAACCTTGAATGGGTCGAGACCTGGTTCGCAAGGGCCAAGAAGCACGTCACCTCGTACGTGATTACGACCAACGTCGACGGTGGCCTCGTGTCCGTGGATGGTATCCCCGTTGCTGAGACGCCCCTGATGACTCCAATCTACGTGGAGCCGGGTCGCCATGTTATCGCTGTTTCCAAGGCTGGCTACAAGCTGGCACACACCACAGTGACGGCCTCGGCGGGAGTCACCGAGGAGCTGCCACTCAGCCTCGAGCTCGACAACGCAGCTTCAGGCCAGACTGGGGTCACCGAGCGGCAGGGTAGTGCAGTGTTGGCTTCCGATCGTGCTGAGGGCGACGCGCGAGCGACGCCGAGACGGCCCAATCCGTGGATTCTCGTTGCTGGCGGGGCCACCACTGCAGCCGGGCTGATCGCCGGGTTGGCCTTCAATGCGAGATCCAACAATGCGCAAGACCACGCCGAGGAATTAAGAACCGTCACTGGTTCATCCGGCTGTTACCAACCCGCCTCCGCCTTTCGGAAAACGTGTGCAGAGCTCTTGGATGCCGGTGAACGGCGCGATAGCGCGAGGAACGTCTCTAGCGCTGCATTCGCGGTTGGCGGGATTGCTGCAGTGGGAACGGTCTTGTACTGGCTCTGGCCGCGAAAACTGGACGTGCAGCATGGCGTGAACGTGCAAGTATCCGGGGCAGCCGACGCGCACCGAGTTAGCTTGGTCGTTTTCGGCAGTTACTGAGGGATATCGCTCATGCACTCGCAGGCAGGTCTAGGTTTCATTGCTGTGGTAATTGTAAGCGGCGCATTGATCGTGGGTTGCGCTGACCTCGCTAAACAGTGTGATCCGATGGGGCGCTGCCCGCCAAGTCAAGGTCTTGGTCAAGCCGGAGCGCTTCCGAACACGGAGGTGAAGGGTACTGCGGGTAGTGCCGCCTTCTCATCGGTTACCCCCATTGCGGGCGCGGGCGCCGGTGCGGGAAACGTGACAAGAGCACCGTGTGATGGCACCTGTGGTGGGGCCACGCCCGTCTGCAACGAAAGCTCCGCCAGCTGTGTCGTGTGCACGGGGAATGGCCAATGCGCGGGGACTCCCGGTAGACCGTTCTGTGATCCCGTGACCAATACGTGTGTCAGCTGCCTCTCGGCTCTCGATTGCGCGCAGACGCCGAACACACCCCACTGTCACCCGACCAGCAAAGCGTGCGTAGCCTGCTTGTCCAGCGCGCAATGCACCGTTGCCACCGCGGCGCGCTGCGACCTGGCCACCGGTACTTGTGCCCCCTGTACTGCGGATAGCGATTGTAGTCAGATCGCAGGAAGAAACATATGCAACGCCGGTGCTTGTGTTGCCTGTACGGTGACGAACGAAGCCCCTTGCGCAAAGAACGGCGTTGAATACTCCTGCAACCCGAGGTTGAACGAGTGCACGCAAACCGTAAAGCGTAGTGTTCCGAAGTGTGGGGCGTGTGTCGCCGATAGCGAATGCCAAAGTCTAGCGGGCAACATGGTGGCGCGCTGCATACCCATGACCTTCGGCCCCACCAGTGCGCCTCGCGGAAGCTACTGTCTCGAAACCGTGGCGACGGGTTGCGAGCAGCCCTATGGCAACACGCTGGTCATGACCATTACCTCCGGAAGTGTTTCGGGCGCACCCGTGGACGCTTACTGTGGCATCAAGCAGGAGTTGGTCACCTGCGAGGCCATTAGCGACATGCAGGACGCGACGAACTCGATTCGCTGCACCAATCCTCTAACCAACCAACCCGACGACACGCTGTGCGGATGTCAGCGTGATCCGCTCTCTGGGCAGTGCAAGGACGCGGGAAAGGGCGGGTTGTGCCGTGAGATCAATGGCGCCAACCGCTGCACTATCCCGTGTGACGGCGGCTCCAACTGCCGCGGCGACTACGCCTGCACCGCCAAGAGCACGCCACAGTACTGCGGGTGATGAAGCCGACCCCGATGTTGAATCGACGTTCACGCTCGAAGCTTGGCATGTTTCGGCTTCGAGCCGGAGATTGGGGCGGCACGAAACGGTTGTAGTCGTTGGAGCCGCACGCGTTCAATCGATGCGCGAAGTTGCGTGATACTCTTTTTGCCTTGCTTAGCCCTGCGGCACGACTAGCCTCCGGCGCGGAGTGTTCGATGCGCGACGGATTCGATTCGTCCAAAAGGCAAGGCGCGCTCACGCATGGCGTGGAAACGTCAAGGGCGGACAACAGAGCCCCGAGCCGTACCCCAGTAGCGAGATTTGGCGATCGTGCGGTGCACGACTCGTTACGAACGCGTCGAGCTCTGCGCTCACCCGTCAGCGCAGCTTTGATTCGATGCTCGCACGCCAATCGGTGCTACCCGCGTACAATGCGACGACTCGGTTCCCTGCTGGGCCTCCTGATGGGCGTTATCACGACGGCACAAGCCAAAGGAGAACCCGGCGAGAGCCGTTCAGTGCGCAGCAGCATTGCAGCGACTGCAGACATCGATCATGCACCGCCAGAGGGACCAAGCGCAGTGAACGCGGGCTCCGAATCCCCGGTGCAATCTGCGTCGCGGGACGCGGTCGCTCCGCCGCCTCTGCAGCGGTCCGCAATTGTGCCGCCGCGACTCACCCATTTCGAAAACGCCATCTACCCTAAGGCAGCTCAACACGCTGAAATCGAAGCCGATGTCGGGCTTACGCTTACGATTGATCGGGATGGGCGTGTCACGCGCGTTGAGGTATCCGAGCCAGCGGGCCACGGTTTCGATGAAGCCGCAGCCGCTGCGGCGGAACGGTTCGTGTTTGAGCCTGCAACGCGCGCCGGGGTAGCGGTAGCCGCAAAGATTAGATACCGATACAGCTTTCGGCTTGAAGCCAAGCTCGTGTCCCCTGGTGCGGAATCGTCGATTGCCGCAGTGCAAACGGGCGAACTACGCGGCAAGATCCTTGCTGGGACGCCACCCTCTCCGATCGCCGGGGTCCTGGTGCGTGTGCGCGCCGACGCCATGCTTGGCAATGCTGTCATCAGGGAAGTGGTCAGCGACGGAAAAGGGGAATGGTCGATCCCCGAGCTCACTCCCGGCACCTATAGCGTTGAGCTCGTTGCCATCGGGTATCGTCCCGTCACCGAGCGTGAACAAGTGGCAGTCAATCGAGCTACCGCTGTCACTTATGGTCTTGAGTCGAGTGACGAATCGAAGATCGAAGTGACGGTACGCGGGGCGGCCATGCACCGTGAGGTGGCACACTACGAGCTATCACGAACCGAATTGGTCAAGGTCCCAGGGACGATGGGCGACGCGATTCATGCCGTGGAAGCCATGCCCAGCGTTGCTCGCCCCCCGGCCTTCAGCGGAACGCTTATTGTCCGCGGTTCGGCTCCACAGGACACCCAGGTTTTCGTCGAGGGCACGTACATTCCTCGTGTGTTCCACTACGCGAGCCTCTCCAGCGTGATCCCGAGTGAAATGATTGAGCGATTGGAGTTCTATCCGAGCAACTTCAGTTCGCGCTACGGCCGGGGCATGGGTGGGATCATCGAGGTGGGGATGCGAGAGACCAATCCCGACGGGAGATATCACGGGTCGGCCCAGATCGATTTCATCAACGCGCGGGCAAACGTCGAAGGTCCAGTGCCGAAAGCAAGCGGCTGGCACTTCATGGGTGGGTTTCGGAGCAGCTACGTCGATCGTTGGCTCGTTCCCGTATTGCGAAGCAGCGGTAGCGGCCTGGATTGGATGCCGCGCTACCACGACTACCAGTTTTATCTGGAGCGGAGGTTGCCCAATAACGGGGTGTACCGAGTAGGTGTCTTTGGTGCCAGCGATCGCTTCGTCAAGATCGACGAGCGGGAGACAGGCCTTGCACCTTCGGATTCGTTTCTGCACATCCAGTCGCAATTGCGGTTGCCCCTGTCCTCGAGTGTCCATCTGCGGGCAAGCTGGTCACTTGGTAGGAACCGTGCGTTCGAGCCGGGCGATGACGACCGCAGTGTCCGGACAACGTACACTTTGGGCACGTTTCGCTCAGAGCTTGCGATTGCGACCTCGAGCTTCGGTCTGGTTCGATTCGGTACTGATCTCCTGTACGCACCCTTTCGCGTCGAGGCGCTCGCCGATCAGGCGGATTCTGGCGGTGCACTCAACAGTGCCGAAACCGGAGCGCCGAAGCTCACTGCGTATGACATCCGGAGCGTCTACTTTCGACCTGCCGCGTACGCTGAGTACGAACTTGCACCCAATCGGCGCGTCAATGTGACGCTGGGAACGCGGGTCGACTACACCAAAGACACGAGCAAGTGGGACGTTGCCCCACGCCTCTCCGCGCGGACCGTGTTGATAGAAGCGCCCCGGCGCACGGTGCTAAAAGGTGGCATCGGCCTATTCTATCAGCCACCAGACCCGGGGCAGACGATCGATGAACTTGGCACGAAAGGGTTGACGTCTAGTCGCGCCCTGCACTCCATGATCGGCGTTGAACAATCGCTTTCGAAGCGGGTTACGCTTTCCGTTGAGGCATTCGACAAGGAAATGCGCGACCTGATCGGCATGCGTACGGACGGTACGGGCAATACCGTGGCCGAGAACAGTGGTCGAGGTCGGGTGATAGGAGCTGACTTTCTGTTGCGTTACCAAGCCGATGAGCGCTTCTTCGGGTGGGCCTCGTACACCCTGTCACGCTCCACACGGCAACTCGCGCCAGGGGAACCGACGCTGCTCTACCGATTCGATCAACCTCACGTGCTCAATCTCGTTGGCAGCCTGCGCCTGGGGCGCGGTTGGGAAGTGGGGGGGCGCTTTCAGTACGCAAGTGGTTCGAACTACCGCGCATGCCCGGGGGGCCTATTCGACAACTCGTCCGGTTACTATCGCTGCTACGGAACACAAGCGATGAAGCGGATGGGGCCGTACCATCAGCTCAACCTGCGCGTCGAGAAGGTTTGGTCCTTCGATACCTCGCGACTGGGCCTCTATCTCGATCTCATCAACGCTTACTTCCACAATAGTCCTGACTACCCGGTAACCAACTTCGATCGCTCAGGCGTAAAGTTCCAATCCTTCAGCCTCCCGCTGCTCCCCAGCTTCGGCCTGCGAGGTGAGCTATGAACTCGAATACGTCTGTTGCTCGTGTCCTTGGAATACTGGCCGTTTCCGCGAGCCTCGGTTGCGAGGATGTATCGTGGCCCGAGCGCGAGTACGTTAGTTCGGTACGGATTCTCGGGGTGCGCGCCGAGCCCCCGACGCTAGCTCCCGGGGCGACGAGCGAACTGTCAGTATACTGCGCCGACGGTCGCGTGGCTCCCAACGGAGACCCCTCTTGCGACCTAGAAATTGCCTGGTTTGCCGCATGCGACAATCCTCCCAAGAACGACCCGACCGAGTGCTATGGGACCTACGCTGCTTGGGCGAAGAAGCTTGCGCGTAACGTTACCGATACTCCCGTGGAGGACTGGCCAGAGGGGTTTGGTTTTGGGAAGACCTATCGGTTCCAAGCCCCGTCAACTATTTTGAGCGACACCTTCGAGGCGCTGGGTCAAACGGTGCACTTTGGCCACTCCTATGTGTTCTTTGCAGCTTGTGCAGGCAAACTGGTGGCTACGACCGGCTCCTCGGATCGCTTGCCTGTGGAGTGTTACGACCGCATTACTGGGAAGGCGCTCGACCAACGGGCATTCACGGTCGGCTACACCACGATCCGCAGTTTCGATCTCGTGACGAACAGAAACCCCACGCCGGTATTCCCGCGGATGAATCACCTGCAATATCCGACGTCGTGCAACACTGATGCCCCTTGTCCGAGTGGCTTCGAATGTACGTCGGACGCTACGTGCTCTCCCGTGGTGGCCCGCTGCGACAAGAATCGCCCAGAGACCTGCCGTGGGTACTGCTTCGATTTCGGGCTCGCCTCCAACGACTTCTTGGTGTTCGCCAAGGGGGGGGCACAAGCGAAGTCGGTTTGGATCGAAACCTTTACGAATGCGGGGATGCTGAGCAATGATCCAGACTTTGGTGTCTCACCGCCACAGCCGGGCGAAGCCGGGACACAGATCCGTTGTTTAGGCTGGCGACCGCCCGCCGTTGCAACCGAGCACGCGCACCTTTGGGCCGTGGTCCGCGACGACTTTGGCGGGTTGGCGGTGTGGGATCAGCGCATTCTCGTGCGATGAGGGTAGGAACGCGGCCAGCTCCGAGCCGTTGGCCATACTAGGCGCTGTAGCTTCGCGGAGCGGCCGCCCCCACACTCGTTGGGACCCCGGAGCGGTACGTTACCGATATTCGCTCCGGGGCCTGGTGCGACCGCGCGTGGATGATTGGCTCAGTAGAGTTTGTTGACGCAGTTGGCGGTGCAACTCGTGCTGTCCGAGCCGGTATCGCACTGTTCAGGTGGACTCTGGAGCACGTGATCACCACAACGGGGGCCCAACTTGCACGTGGTCAGGCAACCGCCGTAGAGGGCGTTCTCCAACGGCGAATTGGCCTCGCCGTAATCGCACTCCTCAGGACCATTCTTTGCGCCGTCACCACAGTAAGGTGCGTGCTGGCAATCCGGCGTGCATCCGCCGTAAGCGCCATCGTTGACTCCGTCGTCACAAGTCTCGGGCGCTGTGACGACCTTATCACCGCAGACCGCCGGCACCCCGCACGTAGAGGTACAAGCGACCTTTCCGCTTGCGTCGGCGACACCATTCTGTTCGTCGCCGAGATCGCAAGTCTCGCCGTACTCGTCGTCTATGATCTTGTCGCCACAACGAGCGTCGGGGGTGCAGTCGTCCTTACAGTAGCTGTACCCGCCTATGTTGGCGCCATCGTCACAGGCCTCGCCGCATTGCTCGTCAACATGGCCATCACCGCAGATGGGATTGTTCTTACACATTGCGCTGCAGCCGCCACATTGGTCATCGGTATTACTCTCGCCGTCGTCACATTCTTCGCCGGTTTGCATGTTGCCGTCGCCGCACCGCGGCGGTAGCTTGCAGCCCGGTCCACACGCGTTGTCATCGGCACTTGAGGTGACGGTGGTGTTCTTGCCGTCGTCGCATTCCTCATCGCCGTTCGTCTCGCCATCGCCGCAGAATGGTCCGAACTTGCAACCCTTGGTGCAGCCATTATAGACGCCGTCCTGGTTGTCATCGCCGTTGTCGCATTCTTCGCCTGCCGTAACGGTACTGTCGCCGCAACGTGGCTGGCAGACGGAACGCAAGGTCTTGAATCCCGATAGGGTGAGTTGATAGTTGGATTCTCGCGGGTGCCGATCGGCGTGAAATATGGCAATTTCGTAGGTGTTACCTTCGGTCAACCCCCAGTTCGAATTCAGCGTGACGGTTCCCTGAAGACGCTCGTGAGGGGCACCCAGATCCAGCGCCAGTTTGCCGTTCACGAATACCCAGACATCGTCGTCGCCGTAGAAGGCAAGCTTGCCGCCCTTGCCGTCATACCGGAAGAGATAGCGCACCTCGGTCGTAAAGTAGAAGTTGCGCAGCACGCCATTCACCATGCCTCCGACGCCGTCCGAGCTCGGTACCGGGCCGCCAGTGCCCTCTGCCGGGCAGTTGTCGTAGGAGGCTTCTAGATCCCATTGCGAAAGGACCGGGCAACCCTTGCCCGCGCAACAACTGGTCTCGAGATCCGACAACCAGTACGGCCAGATGTTGCAGACGGTGGAGCGTGGCTTTTCCTCGAGCGGGAAGAACCCCGTGTTCAACGTACCCGTCGTGCTTGAGTCGAGACAGATCTCATGCAGATCGTCGTAGACCGTTCGTCCTTCGGCCCCAGCAACCGCGTCCGGAGTACTGCTGCTGAACTGATACTGTTCGGCGCCAAACTCCGCTAGCTCCAGGGTCCCTCGAGTCATCGTGCTCAGAGACGAGTCCGTGTACCATTGCTTGAAGCTATCTTTGCTCTGGATCACCGTCACCGTCGTGTCGGCGCGTAACCGATGGCTTCCGTCGCCTTCAATCCAACAGTCGGCGACCCCCGTTGCTCCCGAAGCCGGGGTACACTTGCCGTTACCGGAAGTGGGGCAGCTCCCAAGCAGCCCCGTCCGATCCCAATCCGTAAAGACGCAAGGACAAGTTCCCTTGGCGTATTCCGGCTTTCCATCTGGGCCCAGGCTCGACGCGACGAGCCCTTTACACGGACCCGAAGCATCGCTGCTTGGACATTCATCGCCAGCCGTGAAAGCCAACTTGGTTCCGCCAGCGTTCGGTACGCAGGTCGTCTTCTTATAACCAGACACCACGCCTGTGGTTCGCCCATCAGTCGCCGACGCACCGTAATAGAAGAAGTCTGGATGTCCCTTTGCTTCCTGTTGGCCATCGAAATCGCGATAGGTGACCGGAAGCACCAAGCACTTCAGACTAGGCTCGCTCGGGCATGGCTCGGCGTCGCTTACTTCCTCCTCTTCACAGGTGAAACCCGCTTCGGTCGCGCACTTCGCGGAACAGCCGTCGCCGTCGACCTGGTTGCCATCGTCGCACTCCTCTTTGGGATCTTTATTCCCATCCCCACAGATCTGTGCGCAGGCACCCGTGACCCCCTCCTTTCGGCAGGAGGGTTCCGTGGTGCAAGTCTTGGAGCAGCCGGGTTTCTCTGGATCGCCAAAGAAGAGGCCGTTGAGCTTGCCGGCATCGCAACTCTCGCCGGCTTCGACCTTTTCATTGCCGCAGACGCTCTTCACGCATTCCGAAGGACTACCTGTGCATGCGGCGCCCGGCTCTTGTACACAAGTGCTCGAACAACCGTCGCCACTCTCCTCGTTCCCGTCGTCACAGGTTTCGCTTCCTGTCAGTGCGCCGTCTCCGCAGCTCGGGACGCACGGTTTCCCTGTCATGCGACACTGCCATCCGTCTTCTAACTCACAATCGGCACTGCAACCGTCCCCCGCCTTGGTGTTTCCGTCG
>JBLNFG010001089.1:0-3139 GCA_050263495.1 Myxococcales bacterium
TTGTCCCGAGATGCTTGCAGCGTCCGCCGTGCGACGGCTTTGAACGAAGGGAGATCAATCGCCCGGCACGACCTCTCGTCCGTGAGGTCCCGCGCGATCTTGCTCGCAGTAACACGTATGCCGCGAATTACGTTCCGAGACGTCAGGGCCGTCTGTTGAGCAGAAGACCTACCGTCGAGTTCGCTTCGAAGCTTGGGACATCCCGCTTGTCCGTCGGATTCCGCTCCGATATTCCGAGACGCTCCCCAGAGATAACAGCCATGTCGAGCATTCCGCGAATCACGATTCGAGGCCAGACCAGACCGCCCTTCCCGCAGGGCCATGTAGCGCGGCGCTTCATGGGATGATTCGCGGATAACTCGCCCGAGTGCCTCGCTCCGGAAGGTGTCGGCCAGATAGCAGACGCTCCCTAAGCGGGCCCTACTCGCAAAACAACCCCTACGGAGTTGTGGCCAAGGTCGCGTTGCACTCCGCGGCGCAATTGGTGAGTGCCGCGCTCATCAGACTCATGCCGGTTGGGCCGACGTTCGCGCCCTTCCACACTTCATTGGGCGTGCTGGACTTGATGGTCATCGTCTCATAGCCCGATGCCGGGGTGGCGTTCGCGTAATCACCGTTCTGGCAGGCGTCGCGCTCCTCCAGAGTCAGCGGGCTGTCCCCGCCCCACGCGTAATAGATCTGGATACATTCCAACGCTGAGTACACCTGAAACACGCAAGCAGCATCGTTATGACACGCAGCCGCTTCGGTACAGGCCTTGTTCGCGCTGTAGATGCAGGAGACGCAGGCTTGCGTTACATCGGCCGCATAAGCTGGAGGCGAGATCGTCGCGAGCGCTGGGCAATTTGCTGCCGTGTAAGTGGGAACCGTCGTGCTCGCGCCACCTGTTGCCGAGCCGCCCGTCGCTGGAGCCGTAGTCGTCCCACCGACTCCAACCGTTCCCCCAGTGACGCTTGTGTTGCCAGCCGCGGTGGTCGAAGTGCCGCCAGCACCACCCATATCGCCAAAGTCAGTTCCGTCCGAAGTCGTAATGGTGCAGCCCGTGCCTAGAGTCACTCCCAGTAGGCCCACGAACAAGAATTTTTGCAGATTGCGCATAGTGCTTTGGATCTCCCTTCAAGACCAACGGCGTCGTCGTATGCTTCCCTGATCTACCCGTTGGAGCCAAGAAGAGCAACGGCGCGATGATACACTGGCCATAGAGGGTAGGGGAATGGTCAAAATCACTCCCCAATTGCGTCGCGCGGCTTGGCTTTCTTCCCCGAATGGGCCGTATTCTCGATTTCTAGGGCACTTCACGCACGACGCTATGACAGCGCGATCAGGTCGGCGTCGCGGTACCGATGTGCTGCATCCTCTTTGGTCGTGGTAGCCATGCTGTAACCAGTCCTAATATCGAAAGGGCCCACAGCACCCATTCGCCAACGCGCCGATACAGCGTCTCCTCGGTTAACCAAGCAACTCGGTGCCGCAGGGTTTGTTGACTGAATGGCAGCGTTTGCGCCAAGGTTCGACCAACCGGATCGATGAACGCAGAGATGCCGCTATTCGTCGAACGGATCAAGAAGCGGCGCTGCTCGACCGCCCGCAACTTCGCGAGAGCCGAATGTTGGTGAGGTTCCAGCGTGTCCCCAAACCAGGCATCATTACTGAGATTCACGAGCAAGCCGGCGTTGGCTCGTCGAAGCATCGTGTTGACAAAGCTGGGCGACAAGTCTTCGTAGCAAATCGTCGTCGCAACCGAGTGGTCCCCGATAGGTAATGGTTCGAGCGACTCGCCTGGAGAGATCCGTAGGGAATTCGGTGACCAGCGATAGAGAGCCGGATAACGGTCGCCCCACGGGATACGCTCGCTGAACGGAACCAAGAAGTGCTTGTCGTAACGACCGCGCACGGTGCCCTGTGCATCGGTTGCGAGTGCCGAATTGAAGAGCTGGTATTTGCGTGCGTCTTGCACCGGTCGGTACGACACCGCCCCAAAGATTGCCGGCACGCCGAGCTTCCCGCTTATCGCGAGTGGCACCTGGACAGCTAACTCACGCTCGGCAATCGGACGCATTACGCTGGTCTCACTCCAAACGACTAGATCGAGCAAGCCGTCGCTTAGAAGCTGTTTCGTGAGTGATAGGTGCTCCTTGAGCCCTCGATCGACGTCACGACGCTTCCCAATGAGCCCCAAGTTTGCCTGCACGAGACCGACGTCGATCTGAGTGGCTCGCGCCAACTCCTTGTCGATTTGCGGGATGCGCAACCCGCCATAGACCGCGGCGCTACAAACCAAAGACAGCGGAAAAAGCAGCGTTCGGAAGCGAACCGGCCGCGCCCGCAAGATCGCGAGAACCGGCTCCGCGAAGACGAGATTCGCGGCCACCAGGATCAATCCCACTAACAGCGGTCCCCCGAGATCCGCGGTCTGCATCATGAGTGGGACGCGGTGCATCGTGGCAGCGAAGAACCACGGAAACAGCAACGGAAAGAGCTGTTCACTCGCGAGGAAGGCCGAAGTAACGCCGAGCGACAGCGGCCAACCGCGGCGGATGGCTCGGCACAGCAGCCACCCCATGAGGCCGCCCCTCAGCCCTTGATACAGCCAAAACAAGAGTGACAGAGCGATGCAGCTGCTCCAACCAAAGCCACTGAATCGCGCCAACATCCCCGGGATCCAATAGAAGCCCAAGGCATTCATCGTAAAGCCGGCGATCCAGCCCAGCCACAGCCCCTGTTTCGGATCGCGTCCGATTAGCGCGATCACCAGTGGCACGTAAGCGATGAACGCGACAGGCCACCAATCAAGCCCCGGAAACGCTGCAAAGTAGAGGGCTCCAGTCAACGCGGCGAGGAATCGGGCAACCCCACCCGACACCGCTGTCGACGACACTGACGCGCTTGGCACGTGGGGTTAGTGGGCGTCAGCCGGCGCTCGTACTGCTGCGCTCTGCGCAGGTGCGGCCGGCGTAGCCGAGCTGACAGAAGCCCCCCCGGTCGGCCGTGTCAGGTCCGCGCATCCGAGCACCAGCAAGAGCATTAGGGATAGAAGATACCGCATAGAGTGGAGCCTCCTTAGCGCAAATGACCCTGGGAAGCATTGCATGCTTGCCGGCAGGGTCGATAGCGCACAAGAATGCGCCCCACAGCATGG
>JBLNFG010001090.1:0-6031 GCA_050263495.1 Myxococcales bacterium
GAGCCCAAACCGAATAATAGCCCGGCATTAAGAAGGCCGTCGCTGTGACTCGATTCCGCTTCGCCCTCGGATCCACGTACACCAATCGAGTCTCTTCATCGAACAGATTGGAGACGACCTCCGCGTTCGTCGCGTCCCCAGAGGATGTGCCGACGGATACGGCACCGGCTTGCCCAGAACTGGCGGCGCCGCTGCGCGGACTTGGCTGGCCGCCGCTCGCTCCCCCGGCAGCTGCCAATCCGACGCTGCGTTGGTCGAATTCCTTGTTGCGAAGCACGTCGAAGAGTCGCAGCGCTTCCGCGCCGTAATCGATGTCCCGAACCGCAAACTTCTCGCGGGCAACCAACAGGGCCATCAGGATCTGTTGAAAGCCATAGGGATCGACACATGGCACCGTATCCGAGTTCACAGACGCGGAATCAGCGGCTTCATCACACCACGACCGAAAGTACCCCTTGAGCGGTTCGTCTTCGTGTTGCATTTTGGCGCGCGCGTAGCGCCAAAGTCTGTCGAACTCATCGCGTCGTCCAAGCATGGCCGCGACCAGCATGCCGATCCCCATTCCCTCGGAGCGCACCTGGCTATCATGCAGAATGTCTCTGATAGTCGCTTGCTCTCCCCCCTCTTCGAAATAGATCGCTTCGGTCTTGCCTATGCCGTGAAAGAGCGTCCCAAAACCCTCAAAGACGTGATTGAACACGTCATACTCGCTCTTACCAAGGATCTCTCGATATGGGTTTCGATACTGCGCCGGACACGCCATGGGACGGAGCACTGTGACAACACGGCCGTCACCGCTGGAACTGGCGGCAGCGCCACCTGCACCGGCTCCGGCTTGCTGCTTCATGTGCCCCAGGTTGTCAACAGTCGGGGAACAACTCATCACTGCGGTGATCACAGCGGTGAGTAGTAGCTGGCGTCCCGATACCGATGCCAAGAGGCTCATCCTCTTGAGCACTACCTTGGATCCGCGCTCCTAGCACGCAGAAAATGCGGATCTACTTGTCCAGGTAACGCCTAACCCGACCTGTGAGAACACCCTTCGGATGGCTCTGCACAAACGCCTTAGCACGCTTTCTGGCAGTTTCCGTTTGTCCTGAACGGTCCAGTGCGTCAATGCGCAGTACCTCGGCTTCGAGGGCGAGCCTCGGCTTTGGAAACTCACGCTGATAGGCGTCCAAGAGCATCAGCGCCGA
This sequence comes from Myxococcales bacterium, assembly GCA_050263495.1. GTDB lineage: Bacteria > Myxococcota_A > Polyangia > Polyangiales > Polyangiaceae > FEN-1139. The sequence goes on from JBLNFG010001090.1 coordinate 1,197, forward strand.
CCTCGCATCGCCAGCGTTCAACTTTCCTCGTGCCGCGTCCAAAGCGGCTAGCTCAGCAGCCAGAATGTTGCGAGCAACCGCGTTCGACGACGAGCGCTGGTGCGTGTCGCCCGTGCGATTAGTTCTTGCGGACTGCGCGTCTGCAGGCGCATCGGGCAATTCGATCTTGAGTTCGTCCACCTGGGGGACGCCTGCACCCGACGCTGTACGCGGCGCTTGCTCCGCCACCTGGGATTGCGGCAGTTCCGTCCCCGCGGAGTCCGACTCAACGTCGCCTTTTCGCTGCGCGAGAGGAATCGCGACAGCCGCGGCAGAGATCACCATCGCGGCGATCAGCAGCGATGCCCGGCCAAACACCAACGAGCGCACACGCACAAGACCGCTGCGCCTGTTCCCGAGTCCCACCGCATCCAGGGCTGCAAGTCGAGTAGCCTCACTCACCCTCACTTCGGAACCAGCACGTAATAGCGCTCGCTCGAGAGGCGACCCGGGCTGCTCGATGAGCCTTCTCAAGAGGCGATCCGGATCGGTCATGAGCCCACCTTGGAAGCGCGGTAGAGTTCGAGCTCCGAGACGAACTCGCGAAACTGAGCACGCGCTCGCCTAAGACGTGATGCTACGGTTCCCTGTGGGATCGATAGCAGCTTGGAGATATCCAGCATGCTCATTTCCTCGAACTCGTAGAGGAGAAAGACCTGCGCAAGATCGATGTCCATGCGCCGGAGGATCGAATCCAGCATGTTGCGCATGTGCTTCTGATCCGTCAACTGCTCGGGAGACAGCTCAATATCTACGAATTCTGGAAGGTCCTCAGCGTCGACTTCCTTGCGCCTCGCCATCGTGCGGCGTGCATGCGCTGCGACGCGCAGTGCAATCTGGATGAGAAAGCTCTTCTCGGCGCCCGGGCGGATATCGTCGAGACGCCTGGCAACCGTAATCAGCGTCCGCTGAACCTCGTCGTCCAGTTGAGCCTCGGTCACGCCAGCGTTGCGCAGCACCCGAGCAACCATGTCCAGGTGTTCGCCTACGATCGCTCTCAGGCGCAGATCTCGTTGCCGCGAGCTCATCGACGTATTGTGCTCTTTGCCATGCCATTCGGGCTCTGGCGAGCGCATGAGCGTCGGGACGTGCGGAAACTCGATGATCACGCGAGGACTCTTGACCTCCGACCGCATAGATGCCCGCAGAGGCCGCGAGTGATCATCCCCCGCAAAGAACAGAAAACGTTACCACTCGAACAACCAGCCTAGATTCAGTTGCCAGACTCCTGGAGCGGTCTTTCCCACGTCAACGTTCGGCTCGCCCGTTACGTAACGACGTGTCGGGATCGGGGCCATGAGAGCAACGGATGAAGCGAGGCCGAGTCTGCGTGTGAGCCGCAGCTTCACTCGACCACCACCACCGGCCGTGAAAATCAAGCGCTCCGACGGGAATGCGACCTCCACCGTTCGATCGTGGACCTTCAGGCTTCCCACTTCGAGCAGGGCACAAGGGCTGACGGAGAACAGCTCGCCTAGTTCGAAGACGTACGGACACAACTGAAAGCCTCCACCGACATAGGACACGCGTAAACGGCTTGCTGGCTGGAGCACGCTCTCGGGCATGTAGATTGCTCCGAAGCCGACCTCGACTGAATGGTGCAGACCGAGCCTGATGCGCGGCAGAAAGAACAGAGATGCTCCGATGCTGTTCTGCGTAGATAATCGATGCGAAATTAGCCCATCAACCAGCACTTGCGCATGCATCCAACTCGTTTGTGTAGAAGACGTGCAATCGGGTGAGGATGATGGTTCGTTAGGTGGCACTCGAACCATGGAGCGCGGGCTTGCGCTTGCGGATAAACCGGAATCCCCACCGTGCTCCGAAGCTTTTGCCCCACTCGATGCTCGCGGAGTATCCAATGCAACAGTCTGTTCGATCGCTAACGCCGCGGTCAGGGACAGCGCCTCCACTACTTCAGCGCAATCGACGCCTTCAACCGCGCGTAATTCCGGTTCGCGCCGCGCGTCAGACAACCAGAGCTCCCCGTGGACGCCGCGTTCGCTGGGCGTAAGCCTCACGCTCACTACGAGATTGCGCTCACGCCCCACCACGATCTGAATGCGATTCGAGCGACTTCGAAGGCTGGTGGCGAAGGTTTCTCTGTCCGAGCATCCCGATGGCGCGTTGAACTCAAGTGCGACGTTCACCTGCTCAGCTGCCGCGGATAAGCCTGTGGTGAGCAGGAGCACGCAAAACAGGCTGGCTTCTCGAGCGCGGACCACGACGGGACGTTGCCACGATCACTACTGCTTTCGCCAGAGCGAAGGCAGCACCAATCACCAACTATCGGTTCCAGCCAATGCACTGCAGCCTTTCGTTCCGGGCGGCCAGTATCGACCTCAGCAACCCCGATGACACTGCGAACACGAGCGTGCAAGGAGGATGTGGTCTCGGATACCACCACGCAAATCGAGCCCCAGTCTGGTGCAATTCCGAATAAACCTTGATTTTTCCTGGCCGCCGTCAAATCCTGCAACGGTGATGGAACTTCAGACGCTGCTTGAGAGGGTGGAGCCGTCTAGGCTCAAGCAACTGGGGACCCTTTTTGCTCTTGGTGACGATCTGACCAAGAATGAGTTGGTGGATTGGGTGAGCCAGGAACTGCCGTTTTGCCAGGTGGAGGAGGATGGTGCCTGCGTCGGAATCGACGGTGCGTTCTATATTGCCGTAGATTGGGTGAACGACATGATGACGCTCGAGCTACTGCGCGAGACGTCATGGGTACGGCACGAAGCCGATGGCCATGTCTGCCGCTTCGTGGTTACCGAAGAAGCAAGCAACCTTTCACTCAAAGACGCGCGGTTGCTCCTCGGACTCTTGTCCGTGGCGACGTACAACAACGGCGAGCTTCCGCTGCCACTTGATCTTTCGTCCTCGCGATTTGCCGGGGTCTTGCGCATGGATCGGCATTCCGATCCGGCCGTCACGAAACCACGGCCTTCGCAGTACCCCAGCGCGGATGCGGAGGTGAAGCGCCCATCGATCCCGCCCGGGCTATCGGAAACTTTCGATAGCATGCGTCCCTCACGGCAGAGTGTGCGGCCCGAAGCGAGCGACCGAGTGCAGGCAGCCGAGGAGGAGCGGAGTGATGTCGTGGCGATTGAGCCCGCCCTGATTGAGTACATTCTGACGTTACCCCGCAACTCATTCATCTCCGCGGCGTTTGCTCTGGCTGAGCGCGGAGCAAGAACGCATGCGGTCTGCGTCGGCCCTAGTGGGCGTGCTGTTCTCAAGAGAGACACCGTCGAAGCGGCACAACGGCTGTACGAGGATCATCGTGATTCGATGCCGCCGCCGGCAAATCAGTCCGCCACCACTTCGTATCGCAAACGGCTCACGACGAGCATCACGTTCTTTGGAATTCCAGCCCCGGACGCTTCGGCTCTAGTAGCAATTGCGCTCGAGGCGGGAGAATTTCCCGAGTTCTTTTCCGATGAGCTCCCGCCCCCCGTACGCCTGTTCCATCGCGAGCTCGTCGAGGCACCCGAAGAGCTAGCTCGACCCATCCTGCAGCTCATGTACGACTGCTTCTACTGTGCCGAACTCGACACAGTGGACGCACTTGCCAGCGAAGTGTTCTCGTCGTAGGCAGCCGCGTCGTCTCGTTTTCGTTTCAGCAGCCGGGCCCCCCATTGAATGCACGGCTGCTCCAGGATCGAATAGGAGGCTGCCGCGACCGCGATCGAAAGTGGCAACGCCAACGCGAAAACTAGCCCCGCGTTGGCACGCATGCCTGGTGAAACGGCTCTCACTGCGCCAATGACCGGTACGTGCCAGAGGTAGATACCATAGCTGATACGCCCAACGAAGCGCATCACGCCGTGTTCCAACAATGGCGCGAGGACGTGATCGCGTCGCACAGCACAAGAAAAAACCAAAAGGCCCAAAGCAAAGTGGAGGATGGGCACGGGGGCCCAGGGCTTTGCAATCAGGCTGAGCGTGAACGCGCCGATCACTAAAGAAGCCGAACGTCGATCGATGAGTCTCCGAAGCCAGGCCGCTGTGCCCTGATAATGGCCAAGCATCGCGAGAAGCGCTCCAACTCCGATGGGGGTCGCAAAGCTTTTGAGCACGCGTACTCCAAGTGCATCCGAGGCGCCCAGCACGTGGACGTTGCTGAACTCCAGCGCCAAATCAATCAGTAGCCAAGCGCCGATTAAGCATGCCGGGATCCACGCGGAGCGAATACACGCCACGATCGGTGCCCAAAACGCGTAGAACTGCTCTTCAATACAGAGCGACCACGCAAATGCGAACAGGACGGGCCCCGCGACGGATGCGGGGTCCAGCCAGTTGGCGGTATAGGTGGCGTAGGCGGGCCAGCGCTGTAGAAATGCGCGACAAGGGCCCCATTCTGGACGAATTACGCTTGCGAACAGCAGATGCAGAGCGAGCGCCAGATAGTACAACGGGAATATCCGACAGCTTCGCCGAACGTAAAACGCCTTCAGATCAACGCGACCGCGTGCGGCACGTTCGCGTAACAATAGGGTGGTGATCAGAAACCCGCTGATCGCAAAGAAGAGGTCGACACCAATCGGGCCACGCCCAAGCCAACCTGAGTACGGGCGCGGGGTGCTGTGATGCCAAACTACCGGCACGATGCTGAGCGCTCGCAGACCGTCTAACGAGGGAAAGTAGCCGCGAGGAACGCTCATTGGTCGGGGGGAAGAGAGCGACGCACGCATGGGGTGGCAGCCTAGCGCACAGCTCGTTCAGGCGAACATGCCCAATCAAGAAGCGGCACCTGGCCCGGCCCCATGGCCACCCAACAAACACTGTTCTTTGGGTAC
>JBLNFG010001091.1:0-4522 GCA_050263495.1 Myxococcales bacterium
AGCGGACTCTGATGGTCTGTGCGCCGCGGTACTGGCACGAAGCGAACGGACCTGGGGTCGGAACAGCTGCGCTTGCTTCGCGTGAGGTCGCAGCGCGGTACGAGCTTCGACCGATAAATACCGCTCGATGCCGCACGCGATAACCTCGAACTTGGCCTTCGCAGGTGGGGGTTCGGTACGATCGCGTTGTCTATGAGTGCCAGCCCCAAGATCCGCCTGCACTGGGAAAATCGCCCCGAGAGTGCATCTTCCGCTGACGCGAGCCTCGTCCCAAACCTTGCAGCGACGACCAAGCTCGCAGTAGTCGAAGGCGATAACCTCAACGCCTTGGAAGCGATGCTTCCGACCTTCGCTGAACGTGTAGCATTGGTTTACATGGACCCGCCGTTCTTTACGGGACGTGCACACCAAATGGTGAAGCGCCAGAAAGGGCGCGACGGTCGACCTGAGCGGACGCTCAGCCATGGCTTCGACGATCGTTGGGAGAGCCTCGAACACTATTTGGAGTCGCTGTGGCCGAGGCTCGTTGCTGCGCGCAAACTCTTGCGCCCGGATGGCTGCCTCGTGTTGCACGTCGATCCAAAGACGAGCCACTACGCCAAGGTGATGCTGGACGAGCTGTTCGGGCTCGATTGTTTCGCGAGCGAGATCATTTGGCGCTACCGTCGCTGGCCGGCGAAGACGGCCAATTTTCAACGCGTCCACGATGTGCTGCTGCGCTACGTGCGCAACGCATCCGAAGCCCCGATCTTCAACCAACTCTACGAACCTCTAGCCGCCTCGACGCAAGCCACCTGGGGAAGTGGCAAGCAACGCGCCGTTTTCGATGCTCAGGGCCGGCGCATGCGCTCGAGTACGAGCGCAGACAGCTCGCCGGGCACACCGATGGGCGACGTCTGGGAGATTGGGATCGTGGCCCCGGTTGCTCGCGAGCGCACGGGTTACCCAACGCAAAAACCCGAGGCATTGCTGCAGCGACTCATCACGGCCTGCACCGCTCCCGGCGATCTAGTGATCGATCCCTTCTTAGGGAGCGGGACGACCTTGGCCGCAGCAGCGGCACTTGGACGCCGAGGGATCGGCATCGATATGAATCCCGAAGCGATCCGACTCACGCGAGAACGGCTCGTTGCACTCGGCCATACGGTGCCGGACGTGAGCCATGCGGTGGGCGCGGACGTTGGCAGGCCGCGAAAGGCACTCCCCGCCGTGAGGCGACGCGTGGCCTGAGTGGTTGTTCCACCACACCTCAACGGCTTACTTCGAGCTGATGCGGTGCGACCCCGTAGCTTGGCTTTCACTCTCAAAAGAAAACGCGTGGAAGGTTCGGGGCGTCCGACGCGAAGTGCCGACCAGCCCGCTGAACATAATCGTCCCCCTATTGCAGAGAGCCCAGCGTGGTTACGTTGGCGCCCTAAGGAGTGCCCCAGTGAGCAAATTGGCCGAAGATCGCCGTACCTCTAGCAGAGTCCTCGCATTAGTCGCCTTGCTGTCAGTGACCCCCGTCACCACCGCTTGCGGTTACAACGAGGTGATTGACCGCGACCAAACCGTCAAGGCGGGCTGGTCGGAGGTGGAGAATCAGTACCAGCGCCGAGCTGACCTCGTGCCCAATTTGGTGAACATCGTCAAGGGCGCCGCGAATTTCGAGAAGGATACGCTCACGAAGGTCGTTGAGGCCCGATCGAAGGTCGGCTCCATGCAGGTGGACTCTTCGGTAATTGACGATCCGGAGAAGTTGCGGAAATTCGAGCAAGCCCAGGGTGAGCTCTCGAGCGCACTGTCACGCCTGTTGGTTGTCTCGGAGCAGTACCCTGAGCTGAAGTCGACGGCGGGGTTCCGCGATCTGCAGGTGCAACTCGAAGGCACCGAGAACCGCATCGCCGTAGCGCGACGTCGCTTCATCGGTGCGGTCTCCGAATACAACGCAACCGTGCTCAAGTTCCCTACGAGCATTGGTTCCAAGCTGCGCGGCATGAAGGAGCGGCCTTCGTTCACCGCAACCACCGCGGGCGCGGATAAGGCGCCAGAGGTCAAGTTCTAGCCGTGCCTTGGGTACTCCGCTGGCTTGGGTTCGCGCGGCTGACTCAGTTTCTGCTCTGCTCTTTCGTGCTTCTGCTCCAGGCAACCACAGCGTTCGGCGCTGAGGTTCCGCCCCTCGAAGGAAGGGTTAACGATCGCGCCCAGATCTTGTCGGCTGGGGTGCGGCAGCAGCTTTCGAGCCGGCTGGAAGCGTACGAGCGAGCCACGGGGCATCAGCTTGCTGTCTTGACGATCCCGACGCTCGATGGTGATCCGATCGAGGACTTCGGGATCCGCGTCGTGGAAGCCTGGAAGCTGGGCAAGAAGGGCACCGACGACGGCATTCTGTTGCTCGTCGTGTCCAAGGATCGAAAGATGCGGATTGAGGTCGGCTATGGCCTCGAGGGTACGCTTCCCGATGCCGCCGCGGGCCGGATCATTCGCGAAGTCATGGCCCCGCATTTCAAACGCGGGGACTATAACGGCGGCGTGAGCGCGGGCGTTGACGCCATTCTGGCCGCAACTGGCGCGGAGGGCCTCGCCGGGGATGACGGAGCGGCCGAGGTGGGCAAGCAGCGCTCGGCTGAAACGAAGAAGGCCGTCCGCGCGCCCCCTTCTGGCATTCTAGGCTGGATTTCGTTCCTGCTCGCCACCCTGTTCAAGATCGCGTTCTTTGGCATTTTCGTCATCATCGTGATCGTGCTCATCATCATCAACATGTTCGGCGGGGGCGGCGGGCGACGTGGCTCGGGCGGCATGTTCATTGGCGGCTTCGGGGGTGGTGGTGGCTTTGGAGGCGGCGGGGGCGGCGGCTTTGGAGGCGGCGGGGGCGGCGGCTTCAGTGGCGGCGGTGGTAGCTTTGGGGGCGGTGGCGCCTCGGGAGATTGGTGAAGCCCATGGATCGCATTCTCAGCCCCGCGGAACGGACCGCTCTCGCCGAGTTAGTCGCTAAGATGGAAAGCGCGACTGCTGGCGAAATCGTAACGGTGGTGCTCAAGCGCAGCGCGAGCTACTCGTCTTATCGCATCGGGTGGGCGATTGGGCTCGCGCTGTTCGTCACAGCGGGGGCGCACCTACTCTGGCCCGCGTTGCCGGCCATGGACCTCTTGGGCGCTGAAGCCGTCCTATTCGCGCTTGCCTATGCCGTGCTTGGGTTCCCAGCCTTGTTGCGGCTGATCGTTCCACGACCGATTCAACGCAAGGCGACGAATGAGCGCGCCAAACGGCTATTCCTAGACTTGGGCGTGAGCGAGACGCGCGACCGGAGCGGCGTGTTGATCTGCTTGTCGGAACTCGAGCATCGCGTCGAAATCTTAGGCGATCGCGGGATCAACGAGCATCTCGGTGCGGACGCGTGGAGGGCCTTGGTGAGCGACCTCGTCGGCTCCATTCGCCGAGGTCGGGCCGCGGAAGGCTTGAGTGCCGTGATCGAGAAGCTCGGTAAGGAGCTCAGCGCGAAGTTTCCTCCGCGCCCCGACGATACGAACGAGCTCGAGAACCACGTTATTTTCGAAGACGGCTGAACGGCGGCGAGCATTGAACCCGACGAGCGAGCCCCGTGCGCCGACGCGCACGGACTGCCCATGACGCGCGTCGGGTCGCGGCGCATCCGTTCACACGTCGGGCCGCGACGCATCCGTTCACGCGTCGGGTCGCGGCGCATCCGTTCACACGTCGGGCCGCGGCGCATCCGTTCACACGTCGAGCTGCGGCGCATCCGATCACACGTCGAGCAGAAAATCTGTCGTCGGATCAGCACCGCGGCCGTGATAGCGCTTCGCGTGTTCGACGATGACGGCATGCGCCTCTTGCCATTCGCACACGGTCCGTCGGGTGTCGTGGCGAGCCAATGCCGTTTCGAATAAATGACGGATCCGCTCGTAACCGAACCCCGCCTGTACCACGCCGATCCGACCAAAAACCTTCCGGGTGTAGGCATCGACCACGAACGTGGGGAGTTGGAAGGCATAGAGCAGAATCGAGTCTGCCGTCTCGGGACCCACGCCGAGAACCTCGAGCAAACCGGGACGAATGGCTTCGAGCAACGCGCGACTCGGTGTGGCGCGACACAGGCTTCGTTCTTGCGCGATGAACCAACGCGCGGCCGCGACCAAGTACTTGGATTTTTGATTGAAGTAGCCTGCTGGGCGAATCGCACTGCCAACAACCGTGCTGTCGCTTCGAATCAATGCCTCGGGCGTGGTGAGCTTCGCAACCCGTAGACCGTCGAGGGCTCGCTCGACGTTTAGCCATGCCGTGTTTTGCGTCAAGACGGCGCCACAGACGATTTCCCAACGGCCTTTGCGCGTCGCCGGAAAGGCAAACTCTCCGGGATGGTAACCGCGCAGTTCGCGTTCGCCCTGCGGCTGCTTGAATCCACGACATTCGGTGCGCACCGGCCACCATCCTTGTGGTCCGTATGCCTGCACCATTCGAGCGACGGCGCGTTGAATCCGTATTTGGACGTCGGCGGTAACGAGGGGAAAGTTCATGGCTGATG
>JBLNFG010001092.1:0-6128 GCA_050263495.1 Myxococcales bacterium
GGAAGCATCCAACGAGCTTGGAGTGGCGGCTCTCGCAGAAGTCCTCGGTTTGCATGGCTTCCTTTGGAGCCGCATCGGCTTTGAGGGACGCCAGCCAGTGCTCATGGCAGGCGGTTTTGATCGCGCAAAGGCCAGCTTTCACGCGCCGTTCGAAGACTTTGACGCTGCGAACTTCAACAATGCCGCCCAGCAGGTAGGAACTTTGCTGGCAAACGCGTTTCTGGTCGCAGAGCTCAGGCGCGAAAAGGATCAACTACGTCAAGCCAATCTGATGATCGCGCAGCGAGACCGCGAGCTGCAGGAAATGGAGCTCGCGCGCCGTATTCAGACGGCGCTACTGCCAACGAGTACTGTTGGGCTGCACGCAGAACTCGATATCGCTGCGGTGATGCTTCCGGCAGATGAGGTAGGCGGGGACTACTACGACGCCGCGCTCGATCGACGGGGCGTTCTCTGGCTCACCATTGGTGACGTCTCGGGGCATGGCCTCACCCCTGGACTGGTCATGATGATGGCCCAGACGGCGCACTCGGCGATCCGCTCTGGAAGCACCGCTTCCCCCACCGAAATGGTGGTCCGCCTAAATCGGACACTTCACGAGAACGTGGCCGAACGCTTGCGCTCCAACTTGTACATGACTTTCGTGGCCCTCCGCTACGAGGGTGCTGGCCGTTTCGTTCACGCCGGAGCACACCTTCAGATATTGCTTCTTCGCCAGGGCACGGGCGACGTGGAGCTTCTTTCGACACGGGGGACGTGGCTGGGGATCGAACCTGATATCTCCAGCGCGACCTTTGAATGCGGCTTCCAACTGGAGCTAGGTGACACGTTAGTACTCTATACGGATGGCCTTCCCGAGTCAGTCTCACCATCAGGTCAAATGCTAGACGTGGTAGGGCTCAAGCGTTTGGCGACGAAGCACATGCACTTGCCCACGCAGGCCATGGCGGAGTCAATCATTATGGATGTGCGGGAATGGTGCGCCGATCAACGTCAAGACGACATGACCGTGATGGTGGTACGCAGGGTCGACAGAGATCGCCCGTGACCGTTCGCGGAGAGACAGCGTTCTGGGCTGCTCGGGCAATGAGGATCACGTCGGATTCGAGATCCTTCTTTCGATGACCGAATAGGCTGACCCCTGGCGAGCTCCAGCCCTTTTCTTTCAGCAGTGACGACCCATTTCTCTCCGAATCTCCGCGGTTGAGGCCGCGACTCGTTCTCTTGGTTTGTGTCGTCGCGCAAACGGCAAGGGTCGTGATCACGACGACAAGACCATAAGAACGAAGAACAGCCGTCCACTGCTGTTCGCGGGCCTCGGTCAGTAACAGATGCTGCTCACCGTCGCGTTGCACGGACGGTGCAGCACCGGTCTCTGTTTACGGCGACCGAGCGAGTGCGCGCACATCAGGCCTGCGTCGACTTTACCTTTCGGCGCCATGCGCCCGGCGCAACACCTGCCCACTGGCGGAAGGCGTGGCTGAAGGACGCCTCCGACGCGTATCCGGTCATGCGCGATGCTCTCTCGAGGGTTGCACCATCGCGGAGGAGTGCCGATGCCTTCTGCATGCGGAGTCGCGTCAGGTAGCTGAGCGGTGGTTCCCCGACCAATTGCGTGAAGCGCGCGGCAAAAACCGAGCGCGAAACGCCGGCTTCCTTGGCGAGGGAAGCCACGGTCCACGGCGCCTCGGTGCGCCGGTGCATCGCCCCAAGCGCCGCAGCGGTGCATGAATCGCGGAGCGCACCGAGAAAGCCACCACTGGCGTCCGGCAAGCGCGCGAGATAGGCGCGCAGGATTTGAATGAAGATGACGTCTGTCATTCGGAGCAGAACAATGTCGGAACCAGGCCGCCCTTGCTCGACCTCGCTGGTGATGAAACGAATGTTTTCAAGAAAGGATGGCACAGTCGGTTCCGCATCTGGAGTCATCCGTATCACCGCGGGCAGCGTCGCAAGGAGCGGCGCTGCAAGCGGATCGTCGAGCACGAACCCACCCGTGATGAACGTCGTCTCCGCACCATTCCCGCCAAGTTTGACGTGCGCGACGACCGAATCCGGCAGCGTGGCGCACTGCGCCAGCTCCTCAAAGCGCTCAGTGGGGCTCCTCGGATGGTCGCGAAGGGCGTGGGCGTGTCCGAGCGGGAGCACCGCGAGATCGCCGCCGGAAAGCGCGACGCGTGGTTCACCCTTTTTGTCGACGCTGAGCCATGCACTGCCGCGCAGCAGGTAGTGGAAGCGAATGCAGCATTTGGTTTCCGGGAGGGCCACACCCCAGGGCGCGCGTCCAACGGTGCAGGCCCAGCGAGTCCGCTGCAGACGAACGGGGGCGAGAACCGCGCTTAGAGCATCCATCTCGACAACCTAGGGACGTCGGACCCTACTGTCCAAGCGTCACGGACGATTTCGCAACTTTCCCGGACGGGTTCGCATGGCACGTACGAATGGCGAGTCGCACATGGGACGTGTCGTTCTCAACGAGAGGAAATCCCATGTCCAGTAAGCTTGAGCTTTCGAAGGAGTTCGTCGGTCGTCGCGCGCTCGTCACCGGAGGCTCGCGTGGTATCGGCGCAACCATCGCCCGGCGTCTCCTCGACGCCGGTGCCAAAGTCGTGGTCACGGCACGTGCCCCGAATGAAGAGACCCCTGCGGAGGCGTTGTTCGTTGCCGGTGACGTGCGCACCCCCGACGGGGTAAAGGCGATTGCCAGCGCTGCACTCGAAGCGCTTGGAGGTCTCGATATACTCATTAACAATGCGGGTGGGTCGCGCGCGTTTCTGGAAGGCTCGACGACTATTCCAGAGCAGGAATGGCAGGACGGCTTCGCGCTCAACTTCTTCTCCGCCGTCCGCCTCACCAACGCGGTGCTACCGGCGCTGCGCAACTCGAAGGCCGCTGCGGTCGTGAACATTTCCTCGACGGCGGCGACGATGGGAGCCGGCTCCGGTCCATTCGCACACTACGCAGCTGCGAAGGCGGCCCTCGACGCCTACTCGCGCACGCTCGCTATAGAACTCGCGCCGAGTGGGATCCGCGTGAACGTGGTCACGCCCGGGCCGGTGTCGACCGTGAGCGCGGACGAGTTGCGAAAGACGTTCAGCGACGCGATGGGCTCTCCAGCCGACGTGTTTGCCGAGATGGTGCCATTGGGTCGCTATGGATCGACTGCCGATATTGCGGAGGTCGTGGCTCTCCTGGTATCAGACCGCGGCAACTGGCTCACCGGCGTGAACTACCGCGTCGACGGCGGAATGACGGCGCGTTGAGGCTCCCGAATAGCAGTGACAGCGTCGCTAGCGCCGCGGACGTCCTTCAACTAGCCGGAGAAGTTAGGGCGCCTCTGTCTGATCGCGCCCGGGGTTCGAAGTGCGTCCGTGGTTCTTGGCCTACTTAGTGGAGAGCCGAATGCATCTGCCAGGTGCACACCCCAAGCTTGCGCTGGAGACGCTTTCGGCATTGTGCGTGCTCGCGTTCAGGAGCACGGCCCAACTTCATGAGTGGCGTCGTCAACGCGATTGCATTAGCTCCGACTGCCATCGGTGCGGTAATGCGCCATATCAACGTGGATGTGATCGCGATGCAACTCATCGAAGAAGCGCGTCACCACGACGGAGAACACGTTTTCGTCGAACAGGCGCTGGCCAAGCGTGCGAAGAAATCGGCTCTCGGGGTTGTTGGCTGGACTACTCGGGTTGCCAAAGTGCTTGAGCACCGAGACCGTTCGACCATCGGACAAACCAAAGGCATAAAGATCGATCGCATTGCCGTAGCTGTGTTCACTCACGAGTTTGAATCTTGCCATGGCGCGACAACTGTAGGTTCCGCCTTGGGTGACGGAGGTGACACGAGCACCCAGCAGTTCGCTCGCGGTGCGATTGATGACGCCTTCGAAGTGGGCGAGCGCGAGGGCAAGTTGGCAAGTGACAACGGGGCGCGGGCGAAAACGGATATGCTCTGGGCCGTCTTGGTACTCGACGGCTTGGGGCGCACCACACACGAACCCTCGCTTCTTGACGATCGGCAGTTTGGCCTCGCGGAAAGTGACGCCTGCTGCTCGAAGGCGCTCATGACAATCGGGAATGGCATCCGGAGCACCGATGGTTTGGTCGTCAGCGGGATCCAGGTTGGCGAGACCGGGATCCTGAACGGGCTCCGCCGGCGGTGGCGACGAAGTTGGTTCGGTGAGCGCTGCAGGGGCAAGACGCGAAACACCATCGTCAGGCGGGACACGTCCGTCTGTCGAGCGGGTAGTTGCTTCACCCCGAGGTATTGCAAGCGGCGACGCCGACCGGACGCCGCTTGCAGGCACTTTCGAGCTCGTAGCGGTCGGCTCCGCCGCACAACTGATGACAAGCAAGCACGCTCCCATCCAGTGGCTTCGAACACTCGGGAACCGGTCGCGGATACGCATTGCCCCATCGTACGCGTGTGCACTGCGTCGTACGATGAATTTCGAGAACTTGGATTTGGCTTCACGAACACAGAGTAGTCTGCCCGCGCTACTACGGCGCGACTGGGCTCAGTGACCCCCGTCTGAAGATCTACATAACCTCGCCACCGCGCGGGCCCCCGGGGACGCGGCGCTTTCGCTGCGGGAATCAAACTGATTGGCGCTCTAGAGCAGTGCGTACCACTCGGCGCCGGAGATGCATCGCTCGGCGTACGTAGAAGTGCCGAGCTCCCGAAGCTCCCGCGCGGCGTCGATCATAGCCGTCATCGCTGCACGAAAGAGCGAGGCACCGAGGCTGACTCGTTTGACTCCTGCAACCGCGAGTTCGGCTAGCGTGAAGGTCCGTCCCTTCGTTCCAGCCATGAAGTTCACGGGTTTCGTGACCGCGCCACAGACCGCAGCCACGGCCTCTAGATTCGGCAATGCAGGAGCGAACAATACGTCCGCACCGGCTCTCTCGTAGGCGACCAGACGTTTGATCGTATCCTCGAGACTCGGATTCGGATGGGTGAAGTTCTCTGCTCTGGCAGTCAAAGTGAACGGGAAAGGTAACGCTCTAGCTACCTCCACCGCGGAGGCCACTCGCTCCGTCGCGAGTCCGATCTCGAGTAGCGGCTGTTGTGTTCCAGTTCTGCCGTCCTCAATCGAACAACCTACTAAGCCCGCCTCCGCAGCGAGCCGGATAATCTGGGCAACTCCCTCCACGTCATCGGAGAAGTGGTCCCCCAAGTCACCCGATACTGGCAAATCGGTAGCTTCGACGATAGCCTTGACGTGATTTAGCGTCTCGGTCATCGTGAGGCCTCCATCGCGACGCCCCTGCGCGCCGGATGACGCAAAACTGGAGGTTGCTAGCGCCTGAAATCCGAGACTAGCAAGGGCCCGCGACGAGCCGGCGTCCCACGGATTTGGCAACACGAAGATTCCTGGTTGTTCATGCAGGGCGCGAAACCGAATCGCTTTGTCACGTTGAGTAGTCGCCATGGGTAATCTTTCTGGTCGGGAGCTTATCGCAGAAGTCAGTCAATCCAAGCGGGATTGGCGTGAAAGCTCAAACCTTGGCACGACTGCCCTCGCTCTTTCGATATCGGTCAGCGCGGCAAACGCGCTCAACCGTAAGCAAGCTGAAGTGGACCCGTGAGTCCCAGAAGCCGCCACGGAGTGCTTCGTCGTATGCTCGCTCCGTAGTCAACAGACGTCGACGCGGCTGGTCACGCAGGTCGATCGAAACCCTGAAAATTCAGCACAAATGACTGCGAAACGGGTGAGTCTTGCTCGAATTTGTCCGTCTCAGGCCGGACGGGCAGAGGCTGGGAACGCCTGCCCCGAGATTCGGGCAACATCCTTTGAGGTGGCGATACGATAGCGACAGCCTTAGGCAAAAAAAGTGCAACACTGCGACGCTCAATTATGCGCAACGTTCTTCACCTTTTCGCATCTAGCGCGCTCGCCATCGCTTGCTCCTCCACCACCACGACTCCTGGCAATAACCTGGGCAGTGCCGGCGCTCAAGCGGCTGGCAGGAGTTCAAGCCCAAGAACGAGCGCGACGGGCGGCGCAACCACTGGTGCCACTGCGGGCGGCACGCCGAGTGTGTCTGGCGGATCTCTTGCGATGGGTGGCACGGTCGACTCGAGCAGTACAACGGGGTCGCTGGTTGTACCGGGCGGTTCCACGGCAC
>JBLNFG010001093.1:0-4587 GCA_050263495.1 Myxococcales bacterium
GCCCGAGCCCCGCTGCAATGGCTTCGAAACAGGTCAGGTCCAAGACGAACACCATGACGTTCTCATGTGTCGTGACCCCGACGATTCCCCTTTCATCTTCACCTCCGCCCAGTGACGGGGCCGGCCGCAGCGCAATACCGCCGGTCCCAAACACCTCGGTCACTCGATCCACGACCAATCCGATCGTCATGCCGTCCACATCGACCAAGATCCATTTGGTTCGCCGGGCTTCCACCGCTGAGGGCACGCCAAAACGAACGCGCAGATCGATGATGGGGACGACCTCACCCCGGTGGTCGGCGACGCCGACTACGACCGAGGGAGCGTGGGGCAGCCGCGTCACGTCCGCGGGGTTGACGATCTCGCGGACGCTTCCTATTGGCACAGCATAGTGAACGGCTCCCACGCAAAAGCCCACTAGGCTTTTCTCCGGGTCAGGACGCTGTTTCGAGCCGTGCGTGATCGAGTTCTTGACGGGCATTTTCCCCAGACCTACCGAAATAGAGTTCGTTCGAGATCCAACAGGATTAGGACTTCGTTACCGGGTCGACCGATCCCAATCACGTGTTCAGGTGCCTCACCACCCAGCGCTGCATTCGCATACTCCACCTCTCCTTCGGATAGCCGAATGACCTGCCTTACCTCGTCAACGAAGAAGCCCACGACCTCACCCCGACACTCACTCAGCAGAATGCGAGCGCGCCGCGTAGCGCCGCCTTCCGGGAGGCTCAGCAGGCGGTTGAGTTCGACCACGGTCGTCAATTGACCGCGCACGCTGCAGATCCCCAGCACGTAGCGCGCGGCGCGAGGCACTACGGTCAGGGGCGGCGGACTCAGAATCTCTCGGATCTGGGTCAGCTCCACACCGTACAGCTGCGATGCCAGGGAAATTGCCAGGAACTCGCGGACCGGACCGCGTTCAGCCGTGGGTCGCGACATCATTCGCCGCGAGGACGACAGCGCCAAGTGATTAGCCATGACTCAACCTCGCTCCGCGCAAGGCCGATTCTGTCCCGGCCAAGACTTCTTCGATAATCGCTGCGGCATCCAGTACGAGTCCGACGCGCTGATCACCCAACTCGGTCGCGCCGGCAAACCCTCGCACCTCGCTCAACGACGGGCCAAGCGGCTTAATCACGATGTCTTGTTCGCCCACAAGTTGGTCCACGACTAACCCTAACCGTCGAGTTCCTAGCGAAGCCACCACAGCGAACTGACGTCGGGGGGGGTTCCCGGTACGCTGCAGACCAAACATCTCGTCGAGTCGGCAGATCGGAAGGGTGGTTCCCCGCAGCGACATGACCGAACGCCCGTCGATGTTGCGCACCGCGCTGCCGTCGAATGGGATTGCCTCTGAGACACTCGACAAGGGCAGGGCGAAAGTGTGTTCCGAGGCGCGCATCAGCAGCGCGCTAACGATCGCGAGCGTAATCGGCAGGGTGATCGCGATCTTGGTGCCAATACCGGCATCGCTGTGCACGTCGATAACGCCACCGAGCTTGCCGATGTTATTCTTGACGACATCCATTCCCACGCCGCGGCCACTCAGGTCGTCAACTGACTCCCGAGTACTCACCCCTGGCAGGAAGATGAGTCCTAGCACCTCGGAACGCGTCAGTTCGCGTGCCTCGTCTGCGGAGATTTTGTGGAGCTGAATCGCTTTGTCCAGGATCGCCTTTTCGTCGATGCCGCGGCCGTCGTCTTCGACCTCCAACATCACGTGGTTGCCCTTCTGAAAGGCGTTAAGGGCGATTGTCCCGGTCGTCGGCTTTCCAACTTGAACACGCTTCTCGGCTGACTCGATGCCATGATCGATAGCGTTCCGAATCATGTGCATCAACGGGTCGCTCAGCTCTTCGACGATGAGCTTGTCGATCTCAGTCTCAGACCCGGTAATCACCAGACGAATTTCTTTCTTTACCTCACGACTGATTTGACGCACTACCCGAGCGAGGCGCTCGAATACCTGACCCAGGGGGACCATGCGCACTTCGAGAATGCCCGCTTGCATTTCGCCGAGTCGTCGCTCAAAGCTTCGATGCAGCCGCTGCAAATCCATGGCGAGCGAACGTTGTCCCTCACGTCGAACACGCTCGGCGACGCGCGACAGCGCACCGCGCACAATCGCGAGCTCTCCGACGATATTCATTAGGTGGTCTAGGCGTCGTATGTCTACGCGAACCGTTTGGCTCACGGAACGCAACGAGACGTTTTCTTTCTCCCGACCTGGAGCCGTGACTGCCGGCACTAACGAGCCAGGCTTGTCCGCAGGAACAATCCGCGGCGCAGGGATAGGTGTCGCATCAACCTCTTTCTCTACGAGGGGGCTGTGATCGAGTCGCGGTACCTCCTCGACTTGCACGTTCTCCGCACCGAGTTCACGCGTAAGCGTGACGGTGTCGGAGGTAGACGCCATCAGCAGATCAAGTTCGATTGTGTCGGCGCTTCCAGCATCTCCCGTCGGAAGGTAGGTGATGATCTCGCCGAACTTCTTCGCGCGTTCCTTGATGTCTTCGAGCGCTTTGTCGATCGTGACCAGGTCAAAGCGCACGCGCAATCGGTACAGCCGCCGCCCTTCCTCGATATTGGCCCGCAGCCGATGCTCCTCGTACTCCGTCAGCACTGCCAACATGCCCACGTCGAGGTCGTACTCGATGGGCGCCGACGCACTGGGCCCCGGTGGCGCCCCAATCCGACGGATGTGTGCAAGCAGACCTTCCACCACTTCGGCCGGCACTGGAGTGCCTGACTTCTCCGACGCTAGAAGCTCGTTGAACACCTCGACCGCGCGAAATAGGATATCGACGACAGCATCGTCCAGAGCGATACGCCCTAGTCGAAGGTCGTCGAGGATATCCTCGAGGTGGTGTGCCGCATTGCCCATCGTGGCAGCACCGAACAGGCTAGAAAGCCCCTTCAGCGTGTGGACTGCGCGAAATGCCTCGTTCACGAGAGAGGGATCGGCACGTCCCTGCCGATGCAGATCGTCGAGGGCAAGCAGATTCCGAGACAGCCCTTCGACGATCTCCTGAGCTTCGGAGAAGAAGTCCTCCCTCACCTTATCGCCAGATTCAACCATTGGTATTCGACGCGCTCGCAATCTGCAGAATGGCCTCACGGGCCAGCTCTTCTGCGGCGAACGGCTTCGCTAGATAGGCATTGGCACCCAGATCAAGCCCGCGGTGGCGATCTCGATCTGAGGATTGAGTCGAGATAAGTACGATCGGGACTGACTTGTGAGCCGCGCTCTGACGGATGAAACGAACCAGCTCCAACCCGTTGACGTCGGGCATGTTGATGTCGGTAACCACCAAATCGTATTTGCCTCGCGGTAGCCAGCGCAGCGCGTCAAACCCGCTCGTAGCTTCGACTACTTCGATGTCGCCCAGCTCGTGCCGCGTTGCCTCCAGAGCCGTCCTGGCGAACCGGCGCATGCTCGGCGAGTCTTCGACAAGCAAGATTCGTAGCATCCCTAACGGTCCCCTTCAGTTTGCTCAAGGCGGGTCAACCCCGGCGACGCTTGAGACGCCTTAGCGCCGGAACGCCGATGTTCCATCCAAGTAGGACAAGCCGCCGGTGGGTTTCGGCGCGGGTAGATCGCGGCAGGGAGAGCGACCAGAAATGGACACATCGAGATCATCCTAATACGGGCGGGAAATTCCGTGACACGGATTCGAGGAAGCCCCGTTTCTGAAACCACCGCTCCCGTACGGCCGACCTATTTGGATACCTCCCTTGAGAATTTCGGCAGGCTCGGGCCACATTAACCGAACCCGTGTAGAGTCTGTCCTTTACGGACACGCGCGAAGGATTCGCTTTTGGATTGCGACAAGATGCAAAGCTACACCTGCCCGAAGCAGACAGACCGGGCCGACATGAGTTGTCGAACCGCAACATGATTGCGCCGACCAACCATTCGAAGTGATTCTGGTAGTATGTCGGAGCACACCAACGGCAAACCACAACCCAATGATCCGCAAATGCCGTCGCAGTTGCGCGCTGCGGGTGACCACTGCGCGCTGGATTGCTCAGGCCTAGCACGAGCGATCGACACCTTAAGTAGCGGCGAGATGGGCATGGATCCATGCGTGGCGCTCTTGAGGCATGAATTGACGCGCATCCAGCAGCAGGCTGGCGCCATGCAGAACCAACTCCGCGAGTCAGCCATCGCTCTCCGACAGTTGCGAGAGTCCGCAAAGTTGGAAGTAGTCCAGAAGCAAGACGAACAAAAACAACTCCAGAACGGCAATGATCGTTTCGTGGCCAACCTGATCCAAGAGCACGAGTCAGAGTTGGCGGCCGTGCGGCGAGAGCGCGACGCGGCCATGGATCGGGTGCGCGAGCTTTCGCGGGAGATCAATCGCGCGAGTGGTATCTCGTCCCCCGGGTTACCCCGCGTGTCGAATCTGCCAGCCCTGCGCGGCGCCGCCGCTTCATCGGAGGTGGATGAGCTCAGGGGGCGCGTTGAAGAACTGCTGCGAGAACGTGAGCGTTCGGTGCGCCTGCTACGTCAAGTCGCTGAGCAACGCGATCAAGCCGAACGAAGGCTGCGCGAAACCCGTGCCGCCGATTCGCGCCCAGCAAGTA
>JBLNFG010001094.1:0-3072 GCA_050263495.1 Myxococcales bacterium
GGCCAGCTCCTGAATGAATCGATCCGCGCCGGCAACTCGCGCGGCCGCGCGTATCCGTTCGAGGCTCGCTTCGGGATCTGCGTAGGCAATGTTGTTTGCTACGGTATCGTGGAACAGCAGGCTCTCCTGAAAGACCACTCCTACCTGTCTTCGCAATCCTTCGAGGTCGTAGCGGCGAAGATCAATACCATCGACCAGAATGCGGCCGAGAGTCGGATCGTACGAACGCAGCAGGAGCGAAAGCAGCGTACTTTTGCCAGAGCCCGTGCCGCCCCAAATCCCCAAGCATTCCCCTGGCCGTAGTTCGAGCGATACCCCAGCGACGACGGGAGACTCTGGCTTGTAACCAAAGGCAACCCCATCGAACCGGATGCCACCGACAAATCTGCCTGGCAGAATTGGATGCGCGGCGTTCTTCACTTCAGCCGGGGCGTCGAGTAGTTCAAAGACGCGTCTCGCCCCGGCAAAGCTCTGTTGCAGCACGTTGATGATCTCCGCCATCGTCGTGGCGCGCGTTGCAACTTGACGCAGCAGTCCCACAAACACCACCAACTCACCCAGCGTGAGTTCCGCTCGCGCCACCAGAACACCCCCATAGCCGAGCAGGACAATCACGTTGAGTTGGTTCAAGAGACTGATGATTGGACTGAACCGACTGACGTTCTTGAAGATCGCAAATTGTTGCTCGCGCACTCGTGCGTTCTGGTCGAGAAAGCGCTGAATCTGAGCGCGTTCCTGCCCGAAAACCTTGACGACTTGGACGCCTTCCACCGTCTCCGCCATGGTACGAATCAGTCCATCGGCAAGGCGCCGACCCTCGCGGTAGGCGGGCTTGGCCCAACGCGAGAATATGGCGGTTGCGGCGAACAGGAGCGGCGTAAGGGCGAGACTGACCGCCGTTAGCCGTACGTGCGTGTTCAGCATGTACGTAAGAAACACCGACAGCGCCAAGAACAGAACCGATCCCTGGATTACCACCCCATCCACGAAGGAGCGTAACATCTGCACATCGACGGTTACCCGATTGACGATCGATCCCGTGGAGTTCTGATCGAAGAACCGAAAGCTCAGTCGCTGGAGCTTCGCAAAGATCTCGAGCCGCAGAGCAGCGACGATATCCAGATGGACGAGTCGCCCGACGGCAACTGAGTAGGCGTAGTTCAATGCGGCTCCCATCGCAGCCGCTGCTGCGACGATGACGGCGGTCATCAGCAGCTGAGCGGTCGCTCCGTACATGGCAGGGAGCGTCAACCCAAACGGCCAGCTCGGCGGTGGCGCACTCGCGTCGAGTTGGCGCCGCACGATGTCAACAGCTAGCCCCGTAAACTCAAGACCGCTCAAGGTCATGCCCAACAGCACGATCTGAAGCAGCACGACGAACAGCGTCTGCGTGCGGTAGCGCCACGTAACCGCTAGAAGGCGACGCAGCACTCGAAGATTGGAGGGAGGAGGAGTGATCTCGTGCACTCGAGCATTGCGGTGGGGATTGGGCGCGCGCACACGATCCTGTTGCGGACGCGTGCTCTAAAGAACATTTGCAGGATACCTGATGGTTTGCATACTTCAACGTCTC
Source organism: Myxococcales bacterium (assembly GCA_050263495.1). Classification (GTDB taxonomy): domain Bacteria; phylum Myxococcota_A; class Polyangia; order Polyangiales; family Polyangiaceae; genus FEN-1139. The sequence continues at coordinate 1,574 of JBLNFG010001094.1, forward strand.
ATCGATCGACTCTGATTCGGAGTGAGCGAGAAGTTCCGGGTAGTAGCGTTTCGATCCAACGCGTATCGATCTCACATTCTTCATGCCCGCTCGCTGTGTTTGGTGAGCCGGCGTGTTGTTTGGCATTACTGAGTTGCTCAAGGTAGTTCGACGTCGCGCACAGCAGCGCTGGTCACGAGAACCGATAAGCTCGTACGACTAACCTGCAACAGTTGATTACTTGGATCGCGTGTCAGTAGCATTGTGTGAGTGATCGAAGCCCCGACTACCTCAGAAGGCACATCGCAGTGCGACGCCCACTCGCGTTCGGCGTCTTGCGAATTGGTGGCGTGGACCATCGAATCCTCCGGTGGTGGAGCAACCCCAACGACGCAGCATGAGGCTTACGGAGTTGCTAACGGCTGCACGTGTGTCGAGGTAACAGACTCCGAGTCTATCCGCGTGAGCCCACGTGGAAGCGTGTCCACGTCACAGACTCCGAGTCTATCCGCGTGAGCCCACGTGGAAGCGTATCCACGTCGGGAATCTGACTGAAGCACGTCGCGCAAACGCGCGGGAAGCGTGTCCACGTCGGGAACCGCAATTCACTCGATCCGCTACCGCGCCGGCGCAGCCGTGGTTGGCGTCAGTGCGACGGCCGCGGCGACCGCGTGGGTACGCCACCGCGGGGTGGGCGCCTACTTGGTCTGATTGTTGAAACCGAAGTCGTACTCAAAGTCCTTTTCGAGACCCTTGGACGACTTAGGATAAGTCAGCCCTTTGGCGACCTTGATCATGCAGTCGGTCACCTTCTGCTCACGAATCGTGCTCTCGTCGTCCACGTACGCCTTCTTCACTTGACCATCCCCGTCGAGAACGACCTTTAGGAGAACGTTACCCTTGAGCTCAGGCTTCTCTTTACGGACGTCCTCGTAGCACTTCTTAAAGGCCTTACGATTGTCCTTGAAGATTTTGGCTACGCTCGCAGTCGTGCGGGAGTCGTCCACTGGCGGTGCGTCTTCGTCTTCCGCCTTCTTGGAATCGGTCTTGTCATCCGACTTCTTCTCGTCGCTAGCCTCCGCGGGCTCCGTCTTCTTGGAGTCGGTAGCGTCGCTGTCTTCATCCGCGGGGCTATCTGCTGCGTCAGTCTTGTCTGCCGCGGTTTCCGGCACCGGTTTTGGCCCTGACGAACAGGCCATCAGCATGGAAATAACGGCAAACGGCACTAAGCTCCGGAAGTGAGTGGCTCGGGACATGAGCGGCATCATACATCCCCTCGCGACGCGAGAGGCAAGCCTTTTCCTGTGCGTTTCGGGGCCGCTACCCAAACACACGTGCCGGGGCAAACCGGGCGCATTCCTAACGACTTTTCCGCCCTGAGAGCGCTAACATCCCGACACCTCATGACAATCCCTAGCGTCGAAGTCGTATTTCCCCAGCCTTCCGAGCTCGGTGAAGGCGCACTCTGGGATGAGCGCGAAGGCGTTCTCTACTGGGTCGACATCATGCAGAACAAGGTT
>JBLNFG010001095.1:0-8352 GCA_050263495.1 Myxococcales bacterium
ACCCCACGTCAAGGCGGCAAAGGCCGAAGCCAGACCGAACAAGACCCGCGTGCGCCGTGCGCAGACGAGACGCCGTTCTACGAAATTGGTTGGCACGCGCTGACTTTACGTCCAACCCAGCAGGGTGCCAAGTTCCGATTTCGCGCCCAACGAGGGTCAGACAGCCCGGTGGGCCATTTGCGCGAACCCTCTGCTTCAATTGATGCTCCGACAATTACGAATATTGCAGACTTGGTTGACGCAATTCGCGGGCTTTTTGGCCGATTCGGCGCAGTACTGACTTTTCGCGCCCGACGTTTGCAGCCTTTGTAGATCAGTCCCAGTGCGTACCCGAACACACGATCGCGACCTTGTGGCCGCTCCTCCCATGCGGGCGAAGCCTTCAGGCGAGCACGCATTTGGGAGGAGCAAGCACTCGCAACGCGAGTGCGGTGGTGGGCAGGTCATCACAGATCTGGGCCTCCAAGTGCCGATTCGACACGCTTGGCAGAGGCACGTCCCGACCACGACCTCCTGCGCGCAATTCGCTTGGAGTCAGGACTCGACACAGGTCGTTGTCCACGCGCGCATGCGTTTACGCGCTCTACAGCTCGTGGTCCACACGCGCATGCGTTTACGCGCTCTACCAAGCACCGTGACCTTGACGCTCAATCCCGTCGATCAACGGCTCTCGCGCGTTTACGGCCTCGACAACCGGTCTGACCTCGCGCTGGCGTGTGCACGATGAGAGCGCTAGTAGGCCGGATGCGTTCGCGAACACCTGACGATTTCCAGGGAGTCTGCCCGCGCTGCTATCTGAAGACCGCACAGTGCATTTGCGCGGTGCTACCGACGCTCGCCACGCAAACGGAAATCCTCGTGATCCGCCATACCACGGAGCGCCACGTTATGAGCAACACCGGAAGGTTGGCGGCACTGGTGCTGCCCAAGTGCCGCATCGTTGAGTTCGATCCGTGTCAACCCTTTGATGGCGCTGGACTAAGCGCGCAGGATAGCTGGCTGCTCTACCCGGGCCCGGCGTCGCAACCTCCCCCGCCAGCGCCAACGCGATTGGTGATTTTGGATGCGAGCTTTCGACGCGCCAAGCGCATGTATCAGCGGCTCGAAGTGTTACGCTCCCTGCCGCAGCTGGCGCTCCCGGCACCCAAGGTCGTTCCTGCGCGCTTGCGTCAGCCAACGCGCGCGGATGGTATGTCGACGATCGAGGCCATCGCGGCGGGGCTCACACTCTTGGAAGGGCCTGCCCTCGGCGCGGCTATGCTCGAAGTTTATGCCGAATTTGTGCGGCGGGCAGATCTGGCACACGGCCGCAACCGTCGAGCACCAATGCAGGCGCTCGAACCTAGCTAGTGCCGCACGCCAAAAGTCTGGCCGCCTTTTGGCGCCGCTGCGCGGGGCGGCTTCGCCGCCGCGGCCCTCCTCGTTTTCTCGGGGTTTTACCCCGAACCCCGCGCCCGCTCCGCGGTCGCCTAGTGCCGCCATGGAGTCACAACAACCCCCGGCGCTACTTCCGGCGAGCGGCACTAGAGAGCTGTCCGATGAGCACCTGCGTCGGCGCGCCCGCAGCTCGCCGCGCCCGGCCGTTGCCTGAGAAATCCCTCAATTTCCAGCGAGGAAATCACACAACTGTTTCGCGGGAGGGTCCGATGAACAGAGGAAATGGCACAGAAAGAGCGGAAGCTCGGAAGACTCGGGGATGGGACGAACGCGGTAATCGGTGCGATCATCGAGGTGCATCGGCATCTCGGTTCGCTCTCCCGAACTTCCTGTGCAATCCAAATGAGGGGATGCCTCAGCGCCGTTGCACATCGCGGCTCGACGAACTCGGCGTTGAAACGCGCGCCGGGGCTCAAAGACGTTGCCCGACGCGCAATCGTTCGTCGGGTCTAGGTTGGCCTGGTCAGCCTCGCCTAGCTTCGGTAGTCTGCGTTCTCGCTGACGTATTCGTGAGTCAAGTCCGCGCCAATCACCGTCGAGTTAGCCTCGCCAGCCGCGAGATCGATCTCGATTTCGACGCATTGCTCATGGGGAGGGTAGTCGATGGGTGGTGAGAAAACGCCATCTTTGGGCGGCTCGCTTCGATACAATTCCGCGGCCCGCAGGTGCGCGACGAGGTTCTGCTCCTTGGACGGGTCGAGCCGGAACTCGCCGTCTTTCACGATCGGAATCCCGCCAAGCCGCATGCTTGTGCGTGAGAGATCGATCGCCAAGCCCTGTGTGCCGACATACTTTCCGACAGCCTGAACTAGACGCCCCACGTTCGGATCATTGCCAGCAACCGCACACTTGAACAATGGCGCGTTCACCACCGCCTTGCCAATGGCTCGAGCAAGTGCCTCGTTCGGCGCGCCCAACACGCGCACCTCAATCACGTGCCGCACGCCCTCCCCGTTTCTCACGACATCTCGAGCGAGGTTGGCACAGACGCTCTGCAACGCGGCCTCGAAGCGCGCCAAGTCCGGCACCGGCACCGCACCCGAACTCACGAGAGCGACGGTATCTGACGTACTCGTATCGCTGTCAATGCTCATGCGGTTGAAGCTTTGATCGACAGCGCGCGAGAGCATGTCGCGCAACGTCGCCCGCGGCACGGCCAAGTCCGTCAGTATGTAAACCAACATCGTGGCAAGGTTCGGCTCGATCATACCGGCGCCTTTGGCGATGCCGACGATGCATCCACCATCGAGGTCAACACGCCGAACCTTCGGATAAAGATCGGTTGTTACTATCCCTTCCGCCGCGGGGAAAATCGAATGGTCCGAAAGGTTCGACACCAACTGGGGGAACGCCCCTATCATCAATTCGACAGGAAGGCGCCACCCAATTACCCCGGTGGAGCTTGGAAGAACCGCGGTCGAGGAAATGCCAAGCAATGGTGCTAGCTCCTTGCAAAGGCGCTCACTCGTCTCGACCCCGCCCGGCGCACACACGTTTGAGATCTTATTATTGACGAGGATTGCCCCGAGCGCTGGCGCGCCCAGACACCTACGTCCCAAAATCACTGGCGCACCAGGAAACGCGTTCTTGGTAAACAGTGCCGCAAAGTCAGGCGTAGGGCGGTCGAGCGCAATCAACGTTAGCGTCATCGTTGCTCGCTTCTTCACCTCGAACGGCTCGAACTCGAATCGGCTCGTGCCAACCCGAAAGCCCCGCGGCAACGCCGCTTGAGACTTCAACCATTCGCGGTGGGCGACGCTAGAATCGAACTTCAACTGGGCACTAGTCACGGACTAACGATAGCAGGGATTAGCGAAAGATCCTGCACGCATGGTGCCTTCGCGACTCGAGCGACGCCCGCCTACCATTCCGACGCTCGGTAGTCCTTGAAGAACTGCCCAAACACGTGACTCCCGCTTAGAAAGCCCGTAAAGATGGGGTCGCAAACGCGTGCCGCGCCATCGATCGCATCGAGCGGCGGGCTAAAATCGTATTCACGAACCTTGCGTTCCGCGTGCGGGTGCGGATCTTCATCCGTCACCCAACCGGTATCTACCGAATTCATGTGAATGCCATCTCGCGCGAAATCTTTGGCCGAGGTTCGCGTCAACATGTTCAACGATGCCTTGGCCATATTGGTGTGCGGATGTTTGTCCGTCTTGGTGCGTCGAGCAAATACTCCCTCCATGGCTGAGACATTGACGATGTGCTTGTCCCTGGGAGCGGTGCTCGCCATGAGTGGCCTCAGCCGAGACACGAGGATGAACGGAGCGATCGCATTGACCAAGTGGACTTCGATCAACTCCGGCGTTGGCACATCGGCCGCCTTCAGCCGCCAGCTATTGTTCGGCCGCAGATCGAGTTGCTGCCCGTCGGCATCGAAGCGCCCCGGCGGGAAATGGATTTGCTCGGGATCTGAGCCGAAATCGAGCACCTTGGGCATGCTTGCCATCGCAAGATCGTGGCCCGCCGCGATCATGCCAGGCGCATGTTCGCCCTGGTCCAACGCGAGCTGACGCGAGCCCGCACTCACGTGGAGCTGCCGCACGAGATGGTCGTCATCGAGCAGCAAGCGGCGTTGCCGCTCCGGCAGCTGCTCAAGTGGCAGCTCTTCACGTGGCCTCAGATGAGAGAAAAACCCAGCCGGTCGATGAACGGTCTGGGCAGCATTATTGATGAGGAAGTCGAGCCCCGGTAATGTCTGGCGCAAGTGCTCTGCAAACAGCTCGACGCTCGGACAGAAGCGTAGATCGAGCCCGTACAGAGCTAGCCGCCCCTTCCACTGCTCGTAATCGGGCTCGCGAGAGAATCGCTCTGCCGCATCATGCGGGAACCGCGTGGTGCCAATCACCTTGGCCCCGGCGCGCAACAGCATCAGTGCGGTGTGAAATCCGATTTTGATCCGTGCCCCCGTAACCAGCGCGACGCGCCCTTGAAGGTCGGCCGATTGTGTGCGCTTGCGATAATTGAGCTCAGCGCAGTCTGGGCACATCGAATCGTAGAAACGATGTAGCTCGGTATAGTCGCACTTGCAGATGTAGCAATTCTGCGCGTGATTCAGGCGACGTGCCGGCTCTCGGGGGTCGGCTGGGTCGTCGAGGGATCGTGTTGTGGCAACCCCCGTGAGGCTCTTGAGCTCGCTGGTGACACTGCGGGCGTCACGGATCTGGGTTGTCTTCCGCAACTCGAGATCTTCCTGCTGCTCGATTTTGCGTCGATAGCGCCGGATCGCTTTCGTGACGCGCTCACGCTCGTGTCGGACCGGCCGCGATAGCCTACCCGCCGCTATTAATAGCGCCTTGCGGGTGGGCTCGGGAAGCGAGGCAAGGAGATCTGGCTCCGATACCAACCGTTCGAGTGTGCCCAAGCAATCCTCGACTTCGGCCAGAGTGGCTTGGGCTGAGCTAGTCGAACGTGCGGCGTTCATCATCGTGCGCGTGGAAGATATCCGTGCCGCTTGCCCGTGCCAGGCAATTGCGCCCAATCGGCGTTAATTTGCTTCGGTTTCGGGGTCAATGACGCAGCGGTGCGGCAACCCCTTCACTCTTCATCGGCGAACAGCAAGCGCCCAAGCGTTCTACGGCGCGTTCGGAGTCTGCTCGAGACGCGTTGGGCCATCCGCACCCAGGTCGAGCGCTTCCAAGTCGAGAAGCGGCCGCATGGCCTCCACCACGTCGCCGATCTCTTGCGCGTTCGCAGCGCGAGTCCAAAGGGCCTGGCGAGTCGGTGTTGGAACTGCGCGCAGAAGGAACTGGAGGTGCTCCTTGAGCGCGCCCGCCGGGCCACTTCGCGTGTGGCTGAGTTCGACGCGGAAGATGTCCGCAAGCCGTTGAACATGTCGGAAGACGTCTGCCGGACTTGGGTGAAAGGGAACCTGCTCCGCTCGCAACTCCGCCAATTGACGAAAAATGAACGGATTCCTGAGCGACGGTCGCCCAATCATCACCGCGTCGGCGCCGGAGCGCGTCTGTAGCCGGAGCGCGTCATTCGCGTACCAACAATCGCCGTTGCCCACGACGGGGATCCGCACGCTCGCTTTGACTAACTTGACCAGTTCCCAGTCCGCAACCCCGCTGTACCCGGCGAGACGTGTCCGCGGGTGCAAGACCAAAAAATCTGCGCCTGACGCCTCGATTGCCTGAGCTATTGGCACCACGCCGTCGGCAGAGGCATCGCCTGAACGAAACTTGACGCTCAGACGTCCCGTAAAGCCCGCACGCACTACGGACACCAGGCGCCGGATGGCTTCCAAGTCGGAAAGCAGCGCCGCTCCAGCACCCCGTCGAACCACGGTTCGCGCCGGGCACCCGAGATTGAGATCGACCACGTCGACACCCGCATCAGCTAGACAACGCGCAACGCTGGCGAGATGGTCTGGATGATTACCCAACAGCTGGACCGAGAGCGGCACGTCCATGCTCCGATGAACTTGCTCGCGGAACCAGCCAAGCGAAGGGGCTTGAGCCGTGACACGCAAGAAAGGAGCGCAGATCAGGCCTGGACTGCCATACTCGGCAAACAAATCGCGCACCCTAGCTGCACCAATTCCGTGCATCGGCGCAAGCAGAGTAGGACTGGCCCAAACCGGCGAATTACTCACGCAGCGAATCGCCCTTCGAGTCGAACCTGTCCTCGATCTGCGCTTCGACGCTGGTCGGCGCTGAGAAGCGCTGGGAAGAGCATCAGCCCAGAGCCTCGGCTCATTGCCTGTGGGCGGCTAATTCGAGAATACGGTCGCGACGATAGCTTCGAGATTGGCCGTGTTATGAGGCTTTTCGAGGAAGCCCACGACATTGGGCAGCGAAAGCAGGTCAGAAGCGTTGGAAGGGTGGAATCCACTCGTAACAACGACACTTACATCTTTTCTGATCCGACGCAACTCGTCCAATACCTGAGCACCCGTCAGTTCGGGCATGGTCAGATCGAGTAGAACGAGGTCGATCGTCGAGTGCTGTTCTCGAAAAAGTTCAATGCCGCGACGACCACTCTCCGCAGTGATGACGCGTTGGCCGAGGTCCACGAGTAAGCGGTTCGTGACCACGCGTACCGCAACCTCGTCGTCGATGAGAAGTATCTTTCCGGCTCGCACAGGCTTGAGATCGACCGGGGTCAACCTGCGAACCGACTCACGAGACTCGTCTTTTGCCGGCAGAAAGACGCGAAATCGGGTACCTTGACCCGGCGTCGAGTCGACACCGAGCCATCCATGGTGCGACCGCATGATCCCGAGCGATGCAGCGAGACCCATGCCGCGACCCGGTGACTTCGTTGAAAAGAAGGGTTCAAAGATCCGTTCCTTAAGGTCGTCGGGGATACCGGATCCGGTGTCTGATACGTCAATCACGACGTAGTTGCCCTCAACAACGCCGTCCGGCACGCCCCATTGCAGTAGTTCGGTGCGGTCGAACTCCACGGAACTCGTGCCAATGATCAGCGTGCCACGACTGCCCTGCATGGACTCAAGCGCGTTCAGTACCAGATTCGTGATGACCTGGCGCAGTTGAATTCGGTCGGCCTTGACCTGCGGGACTTCGTCTGCGAGTTCGAGCCGCAGCAACGCCTGTGCTTCAACCGTGGAGTGGAGGAGCTTCAGCGCCTCGTTGATCTCGACGTTCACGTCCACCGCGCCCACGGCAAGGCTCCGACGCCCCGCGTAGGCGAGCATTTGTCGACTGAGTTGCGTCGCCTCCCCCGCGAACTCTCGAATCTCCTCGATACACTGAGTCAGCTCGATCGGGGCAGCTCTTGGAACTCGGCGCAACGCGAATTCGGCGTTGCCAACTATTCCACTCAGTAAATTGTTGAAGTCGTGCGCAACGCCGCCAGCCAGCACGGCCAGACTCTGCAACGCTTGCCCACGCTGCAGTTGCCGCTCAAGGTCGCGTTGCTTACGTTCACTCACGAGTCGGTACGAAAGGTCACGCACGACTCGCAACGTTTGAACTCGCTTGTTATCGCCCTTCTCCGTGTCTTGCACCAGCGGAGTCTCAGTGACGAGCAGCACGTCTCCAGCACGTTCCTTCGGAACAACCTCGTAACTACGGGTCGAGTGCAGTTTGCTCGTCCGATGCTCGGTGACGCGCACCTTACTGATGGAATCAAAATGGTGCGCAAAATCCTCACCGACAACCGAATCGGCTTCTTTCCTCAAAGCGACCGACAGCGCCGGATTGGCGAATACGCAGATATCTCGCTCATCGTACAACCCGACGCCCTCGCCGAGGCTCTCGACCAGAGCGCGATATTTCCGTTCGCTTTGCTCCAGCAGAGCGTCGCTCTCCAAGCGCCGCTGAGCCTCCGCCCCCATCTTTTGGTTAGCCACACGCAAGTTAGCCGTGACTTCGGCAATTACGCCTGCGCCTATTCCGAGCAATAGCTTGATGAACGCGGTCACGAACATTGCGGCCCAACCGATGGAACTCGACGTGGCACCAATCGCGTGGGCAAGGCTGCTGTCTATCAGGGTGAGTACCGCAACCGTGCCGACCGCTCCCCAAACACCGAGCAGAGCACCAGCGGCGATGCACGGAACCACCGCGGGAAGGAAAGCGGCAGGACCAATGCGGTCAAACAAATAGAAGAAACTGAGCCGATAGATGACTAGCAGCAAGGCCACTACGGTTACACGCCAGGTGCGTTCGACCGCGGCCAGTCCTGCTTCTGCCACTCGACCCATCCGACTCATCTGAGCGCGAGTTCGATACCGCCCGGGGACGATCCAGGCAAGTCCGAGCTGGCGGATTTGTCCCGCTTCGTACCGCGGATTGGGCACGCTCTGTGCCGTAGCGAAGGCCGATCGGGGCCGACCTTCGAGAGCAGACGGTCTGCCGCCGTCTGTCTCCCGAGATGCGCGATCGTGCTCAGTTAGCCCTGTCGAGCGAGAGTAAGTCACGTTTTCATACGCTCCGCGCCCGG
>JBLNFG010001096.1:0-5593 GCA_050263495.1 Myxococcales bacterium
CAATCCAAAGGAACTTCCCGTACTCCCACCGAGATTCGCCGATTTCCGGATCTGCGTTGGCCTCACGCAAGCAGCGACCGACTGCTTCCGCCAAGTTTCCGGTGTCTGCAACGTACTTCGCATAGTCCATGACGTAGCGTTGCCGTCGAGGGCTATCCGTCAGATTGAGTCGATACAACTCCCCCGCGCGCTCGACTAGCCTCGGACTGTCATGGGTTGCGCCAATGACGAACAACATGTTGGCGTAGATGCGCCGCAATCGCGGGTGCGACTCATGCAGAAAGTAGCTGTCGGCAACCGAGTGCACTAACGCGAGCGACGCCTTTCGACCGGACCAGTTCTCGAATCTGTTCGCCTTGGCAACGCGCAGGATTCCGCGCGTGAGTACCAGCAGCTGGTCGTCGCGATAGGGCGTTGCTACCCGGTGCGCCTGCGCAAGCAACGACAGCATCTGATCGGGTTTACCCTGCGCAGCCGCGCTCGAAGCACGACGAGCGTAAACTGACGCCGCTCCAGGAAGCAAGGTACCAAGCAGCAGCATCGCATAAACCAAGGCGGGAACCGTTCCGAGTGGCACCCACTTCTGGTACGCGGAAACCCAACTCGACTTCTGCTCAGAGGCGACAGGCAACTGGGCAACCGCCGCGCACGTAGCTACCGCGAAGAGCAGGTAGGTCATCAACTGCGTTGCTGGCGTGTCGAACGCGAAAAGGCACTGCGTGAAGTGACCGGCTCCGGCTCCGACGAGCGCCGCCCCCTGCAACGGCTGCAAAGTGCGGTGCCGAATTGCGCTGCCGCACGCGAGGAAATAGGTGACCCACAGTGCCAAATACGCGCATAGGCCAACCAAGCCCGTTTCACTGAGCACGCCAAGAAGCCGATTGTGAGCCTCGTCTTGAATGGCGAGTGGGTGATATTCGGGTCGATACACGACGTCGAACGCAATCTCGAACCCGGCTGGTCCCCATCCGACAATCGGCTGCTTGATAAAGGCCTCGAGTGCTGCGGTCCAGAGCAAGGCTCTGGACCCGTCAACTTCGAAGTCGAAGAAATGCTTTAGATTGAAGTGAAGACGCCAGAACTCGCCGAGAGATGGTCGATGGACCGCGAAGACGACCACACTGAAGTAGCCCAAGACCAGCAAGGTCGATATGGCCGAGAAATACAGGACAATGCGGCGATGCCGGGTGACGAACGCCGTGAGCAACACGGTGAAGGTCAAACCGACTGCCAGCCCCAACATCGGTCCACGTGATCCAGCCGCAATGATTGCAGCTGTTGCCATCCCGACCACCACGACATACCAGACGCGCATCTTCGGGATCGCGTCCTTCCAGAGATAGAGCACGACGTAGATGCTGAAGGCTTGATATGCGGCTGAGAAAATGGGATTGCCCAGTAGGCCGCTCAAACGTTCGCCCTCTTGGATCTCCCTACTCCCAATCAAGTTCGGGAACGCCAGCTGCAGCAGTACGGCGCAAGCCGAGAGGAATCCGACCCCAAGCTGCGCGTCAAAGAGCCGTCGCCAATCCCTTGGCGCTTGGAGCACGGAGGCGGCCATGAGGTACCACGCCAAGAAATGCAGCAGCGAAAAGAGCCCTGTCATCCGATCTTGAGTCCCGAAGAACGCTCTCCATGGGTTGGCCGCAAAAACGGTCGAGGCGCCCATTGCGGCGAACCACCCCAAGACCGCCCACACTAGCCACGTTCCTCGAATGCGGTAACGCGAATCGCGGACCGCGAGCGAGACCCAGGCGGGGAACGTGAGCCCGATCAAAAGCTGAAAATACAGCATTTTGAGATAGACGTAGGGGTAGATCACGATGCGCGCGAACACGAGTGGCATCAAGAGTCCGCCATACACTCCAACGAGTGTGGCGATCTCTAGCCAACGCGTCATCCGTGCCGCGCGATCCGCTGCCTTGACCACATTTCTCGGTCGACTCACGCTCCGTGCTACGGTCATTTCATCAGGCCTATAAGCGCTGTGGCTCCTCCCATCGGAGCGCAGCACTCGCGTGCGAGCACCGATTTGGGAGGAGCAAGCTTTGGCACAGCCAAAGCGGTGGTGGGCAGGAACAAGACTCGCAAGGTAACTTGCGCCTCTGAGCCACGTCAGGGAGCTGCAAGAATGCCGAAGCTTCCGCCCCTTGAGATGAGTGTGTCGACAACGAGCTAGTAATCTCCAGCCGCTAGATTCGATAGTGTGACGCTAGATGTGTAGCCCAAGGAGTCATCGCTGCATGCTAGTGCCGTGGAGAAATCGCCACCGCAGCGCGACAAGACGGAGAGCGCCGTGTCGATGGTCGTTTCCGGCACAGCCGTTGTAAGCACCAGGTGCGGCGTGGCCGTGTCGATGTGCAACTGGATCAGTGCCTCAGGGCCGTCTTCAGCGCCGTCCGGTACACATCCAAGCGGCGGCGCGAAATAGCTGTACCCCGCGGTGGTTCCCGTAAACTTTGGACCATCCTTGGAGAGGTTCCACGTCGCAGCCACATTGCAGCGTGTCGCAGCAGCCTGCGCCAGATCAGTGCAAAAAGTCACCGTTCCAAGCACGCCAGGGATGCACACGCTACCCTCGGCACAACCGACCAGGTTGTCCAGATCGCAGACTTGTCCTGCACTGCCCGTGTTCCCGTTCGAAATGGCTACCCGCTGCGTCGGGCTAACGTTCCCCATCGCATCAATCGCCGTGAGACCTAGCTGCGGAGAGAGCACGTCAAAACCGAGACCAGACTGAATACTGACGACGAACCCAGCGTTTCGGTTGACGAGACCCGTGTCCAGCTCCAAGTAATTCGCGTCGGGGCTATCGTCGCCATCGAGATCCAACATCACGGGCTTGCCCGCAGACGAGAGGAAGTCGACACGGATCAGAATGACGTCCTCGTCGGGATCAATACCGTCGGCGCGGATCGTAGGCCCTTCAGCACCGCGTCGGAAGTAGGCGTGGGAAATCACGGGAGCTGTCCCGCCAACACAGACACGGGACTTGGCGGAGCAGGAAAGACCCTGCCGGCAACGGCTAATCACGAGACTCGGATCGCACGTCTCCCCGAGCTCCGCGACCGTCTGCTGCTGGATTGCGACGAGCAAGGGGGCGGTCTTGCCATCTCTGCGATCGACGAGGGCAACCGATAGTTGCGTCGGCACCTCCACGCGCTCGAGACCGTCGAGTGCCACCTCTAGGTTGAGCTTCTCGCCAACGGGAGGCGCCGTCGGCGCGACACGGCCGGTGCTGCTATCCGGAATGCCGTCCCAATTACTGTCAAAGAACGCGATCGGCTTTCCGGACGCGCCCTCGAGTGTTAGTTCCAGAGCTCCAAGTGTGCCAAGAGCAGCCTGCCCTTCAACGGCGACGATGAGCTGATTGCCCAAACGTCCAGCGATTCGTGCGCTGGCTTGGGTCAACGTCAGTGATTGCGAGATCACGTTCGACGTTGTGGTTGATCCATTTCCGCCCCTCGCCGTAGCTCCCGATGCCGGTGAAAGTCCCGTGCCGTTCGTGGATCCTGATCCTCCGGTTCCGGTGGGCCGTGCGCCAGTGCCGATGTCGGTCGACGTGCCACTACCTCCAGACTTAGTCGGTACCGAGGACTGACACGCGACGAGAAGGACCGCTAGCGCGACACTCACGGAAAGTGACCGTGAAAATGACGGCCTCGCTGACAACCGGAGCGCGCGCTCTTGGGATGAAACAATTGCCAGTCTGCAAGCTTCCCGATAGTTCATCGACATCGTTACTCCCGAGCAACTCCTGGCGTGCGAGGTGAGGCGAGGCGTTTGGTCAACGGACTCTTCATGCAATCGTCATGCTCAGTGACCCAGTCGGAAGATCCTGCTTCCCTGAATCGGCCAAGAACTGAAGCTGTTAAGCGGTCCACTCCGAAGCAAGTTTGATTCAAGAGCCGTCGTCGTAGTGTTGCGTCAAGAACTTGACACTTCCGTGCTCGAATCGAAGCAATCACGAAATAGACCGAGTCCCGCCGTGTGAGCAGCGGGACTCGGTGAGCACTCACGTGGGGTCCACCACTCGTGAGTGCAGCCCCAGCGGCGCTCTTGCGAACTCCACCGAGCTGAACTCAACGCTGTTTAGTTGGTGAACTCGCAGCCAGTGAAGGTGCCCGCGTTGTAGCAAACGTCGCCTTCGCCGTCGTCACCGTTTACGATGTTGGTACCAGCGCCACCATCCAATTCGTCGGCACCGGCTGAACCGGACAGTGTATCGTCGCCGTCGTATCCGGCTAGTAGATTGGCAGCCGCGTTACCGGTCAAGGTGTCCGCGGACTCACTACCGAAGCAGTTTTCGACGTCCGTACCAATAATGTCCGCTTCAGTACCACTGCCGCCGGTTTGGCCGCTGGCAGTAGCTCCGTCCATAACGACGACGACGCCCAGCTCTCTAGCGTAGTCGACCGTATCGACACCATCACCACCTTTGATGGTGTCGTTGCCGTTGCTCTCATCGCCCGCGGTCGCGCTGGTGCCCGCGCCGGAGCAGCGATCGGTGGTGCCGCTGATCGGGCAGTCCGTCCACTCATAGAAGTAGTCATCGCCCTTACCGCCGTCGAGCTCGTCGCTGCCCGCACCGCCGAAGAGCCAGTTGTTGCCAGAGTTACCCGTGATCTTGTCGGCTTGTGGGGTACCCTTGAGATTCTCGACGTCAGCCTTGACGTTATCCGTTTCTCCGTCGCAGCCGTCGTTCGCTGCCGTGCCGTCCATGGTGACTGTGACTGCGCAAGTGCGACTGCTGTAGTCGACGACGTCGGTTCCTGCACCGCCGTTGAAGATGTCATTCCCCGTGTTGGAGCCCGCCGTGGCCTCATTGAACGTGTCGTCTCCCACGCCGCCGTTCAAGATGTCGTCATCGTCTCCACCCGCGAGGGTGTCGTTGCCGGCGTCACCATTCAGAGTGTCGTCGCCGGCTCCACCGTTGATCTGATCATCGCCGTCTCCACCGCTCAGCACGTTCGTGCCCGTGCCACCCGTGATGATGTCGTTGCCCGGGCCACCATTGAGAATGGTGTCCTTATCGTCGTCCGCAATGAGCGTGTCGACACCGGAGCCACCCGTCACTGTCTCGATGCTTTCGAGAATGTCGTCCAGCTCTTGCGAACCCGTCGTTCCAGGATCGCCGTCGTCAGCACCCGCCCCAACTGATACGGACAAGTTCTCGCCTCGGAGTTGATAGGTCACGACGTCCAAGCCACTGCCACCATCGAGGACCTCGTCGGGAGTTGCCGTCGCGGTCTGGATGAACGTGTCGTTGCCGGCGCCGCCATAGACGAGCAGTGCGTGCCTTTCGCTCAACGAACTCAGAGTACCAGCGGAGAACGTGTCGTTGCCGTCACCCAGGTACAGGGTGATGGCGGGGAGATCGGTCGAGGTAGTGAGAATTCGGACGTCGGCCTTGTTGTCCCCATTCATGTCAATCGTGTAATAGCCGGTAGCCTTTCCGAGGACGACCTTGTCCGCGGTTGCGGTTCCCTTGATGCCGATCTTGTCAGCGCTGCTCCAGGCCGCGTCGAGTTCGATACCCGTGGAGCTTGCGCCGGTGCCGGTTGCAAATAAGCCGTTGGTGTAGTCCAAGATA
>JBLNFG010001097.1:0-4430 GCA_050263495.1 Myxococcales bacterium
GTGCGCTCGAAATGCTGTTGATTCGCTTGTGCCGCAGACCACCACTTGTGCCTATCGACGACCTCGTGTCTCGCCTGGCGGCAATGGAACGTAGGTTGGGCCAGGGGCTCATGCCAACCGCAGGAGCTTCCGGCGCGCCAAACCTGCAATCTGCAAATGCAGCGCGTCGCCCACCCGTCGCGCCCGCGCCCGCGGCCGCGCCCCATCCTGCGTCCCGCCCACGCCCGCGCGAAGAACACACGAGTCCCGCACGCCAGGTCGCTAAGGGCGATGCAGCGGAAGACGAGCCCGATCCGGCCTCTTGGGGCTCGCTCGACGGCAGTGCTGCGCCCGCTCAACGCGCGATTGGCGCACGTACAGTTCCTTCGGATTCCAGCCCTTTGAGTGCTGGTGGAGCCGATTTGGTTAGTGCGTCGCAAGAACGTGGATTTGGCGCCCCGACGCCTTCCGCATCCACTGAGCGAGCAAGCAACGTTGCGACTCCTCCCATCAGCCGCAATGGATCAGGCGCCCCCGAACGTCACAGCTCGCCGAACTTGCCTTCCGTGCGAGAACGACCCACGCGGGTCAGCGACTCTCGCCCGCCGCAGGCTGCGCAACGACTCGAAGCCAGTACGCTGACGCCCCAAACACAAAACAACCAAGAGAGTCCCAGGGACCACGCCGTAGCGCATGACGAATCCGAGCTGATGGCGATATGGCAGGAACTCGTTGAACGCGTGATGGCGACCCGCCCCGAGGTGTCTGCGGTCTTGGAGCACGCAGTGCTCTTGGAAGTGAGTTCGAAGCGAATTCTCGTGGGTTGGCCGCCCAACAGCGTCTTCTGTAATCAGTTTCCGCAACGCGATTTGGCAGACTGGATCAGAACGGCAGCAGGCGAAACTGGGAGAGCAATTACGGACGTCGACATCGTCGAAAATGATCCAAGGGCAACCGAAGCCAATACGCTCTCATCGCGAGAAATCGCCGAACGGACTCGAAAATACCGCGCAGATCAGGCGCGCATTCGCAATCATCCGCGGGTAAAGGACGCACTGGAAATACTCGGAGGGAGATTGGTTTCCATCAAGCTGGCCGACCATTGATCGGCATGATGAGGCGATCGGCTGCGCACCTCGGCAATCCGCCGGCATGAACGCGCGCCGTGTGTTGAGCCGCGCCACGGCAATTGCCCGTGATTTGCAGCGGATCGCCCTCGCGAGAGCGGCTGACTTGTCCGATGAACGCCGCTGACTCAGGCTTCCCGAGTGCTCCCCGATTCCATGACTCGCCTCGTGCAGCTGCTCGCGCGTCTACCCGGCGTAGGCGAGAAAACGGCGCAGCGGTTTGCCTTACACCTCATAACGACGAACGGCTCCCTTGCCGCGGATCTTGGACAAGTGCTGCTCGATCTCGGCAGCCACGTCACCACCTGCTCGCGCTGTGGGCACGTCGCCGATGCCACTACCGAACCGCCCGCGCTGTGCGAGATCTGCCGGGACAGGCATCGGGACAGTACGCTGCTCTGTATCGTGGCTCGGGTACAGGATCTCTTGGCGATCGAGCGGAGCATGGCCATGCGCGGCCGCTATTTCGTGCTCGGACGTCTGCTCTCGCCGCTGGACGGAGTGGGTCCCGATGCTCTTCCGCTCGATCGCTTGCGTAGCCTGATCTCGGAGCAAAGGGTCGAAGAAGTCATTATCGCGACGCCTCCGTCAGTCGAGGGAGAAGCCACGGCTCTCTTCTTGGCGCACGAGATCGAGCAAAGCGGTGTGAAGGTCAGTCGCATAGCAAGCGGCGTCCCGCATGGGAGCGATCTGGAGTTTGCAGACCAAATCACCCTCGGGCGCGCGATCGCTGGGCGAAGGAGTTGCTGAAGAGACTCACCAACGTCCAGTTCCGGCCCCACTCCGTCGCGCCGCTCTTTTGAGCTTGCGGGTGAATCGGGGTCTTCCCATTTTTGGCTGCTCGCAACGAATAGAAACCCGGGACACCCCCTAAGACGAGCCAAGCCGAGATTTTGAAACTCGCACCGATTTTTTCACCGCGGGCGGGTTCGCGGTTGATCCAAACCGGCGACCGGGTCATGATTCCGGCCCGAAAGAGGAGTGTACCCGATGACACCTAGCGTCGTCACGACGGCTTTGGCCCCAGCTGCAGTTGGACCCTATTCACAAGCAGTTCGAGTCGGGGATTGGCTCTTTCTGAGCGGACAAATCCCGCTTGTTCCGGAAACGGGGGAGATCGTGACGGGCGACATCGAAGTCCAGACCCGCCGCGTGCTCGAGAATTTGAGAGCAGTTCTGGAGGCGGCGCAAGCATCCCTCGCGTCTCTCGTAAAAACCACGATCTATTTGACCGACATGACCGATTTCGCGGTGGTCAATCGGGTCTATGCCGAGTACCTTTCGCCACCCTTCCCAGCTCGCGCCACCGTGGAAGTCAAGGCACTACCGCGGGGCGCCCGAGTCGAAATTGAAGGCATCGCGGTTCTATCGTCCCCGCGAGCGGAGTAGCCAGAATGACCAACAACGAGCCCGATAAAACCGCATTTGATTCCAGTCTCCTGTCTGCAACCGCAGAGGAGGCTGTGGATGCTCTGCAGCGCGCCGGCGATCGGGCCGCGCATTTGATTGACGCTTGGAAAGCACAACCCAATGCTGCCGCGTTGGCTGAAGCTGCCGAACGAGCGCCGGGCAATCTTCGAAAGCTGGCTCGGCGTGCCCTATCGATCCTAAAGTCCCGCGGCGTGGCCATTCCTGCAAAGGTTCGAGTTTCAAGTCTTCAAGTTGCGCCCGTTGATACCAAGGTGGAAGCATTCGTACTGCCACCGGACGCAGCGGGCGGCATCGTCGTCGTCTTGGCCTCACGTACGCCGACCCGTCGCTACCGCAGCGCTTTCGTCTACCTCCACGATCAGATGGGGATCCGCCGCGTCGAAGTGGGCGAGCAGAGCCAGTCACAGCTGCGCGAGGCGATGTCGCGCCTAGTGCCGGGTGGTGCAGTCAAGCCAGTCTCCGTGGCCGTAGACTGGGTTCGTTATCGCGTCGCGAAGGCCAGAGCTCAACACCAGGTGCATGGCATTCCGCAACCGCTTGGGCTAACCACAGCGACCTCGCTGCTTGAACCCGTGCCAACCGATGCTCCAGCGCATCCGCTCGACGCACATCGACTGGAGCCAACGGCAGAGGACATTGGAGCCGCCCGAACAGATTCGTCTGGGTTACATCGGTTACCCGAGTTCCGAGCCTGGCTCCCGTCCAAGGAGGCCGTCGATCAACTGCTTGCTCACGTGGGAGAAGGCATCATCCCTGGCGAGGAACCGACGCAAGAACAACTGTCGAAGCTAGTCGAAGCTGCCACGATCGCGATGACAGATCGCTTCTTTGCCCCACAGGTTCGAGAGAGCCTCGTTACCACGATGAAAGATGCCGCATTGAGCGTGCTTTCCCGTGAAGGGCGCGCCTCGGCGATGCAAGTCGTTGCGGCAATGCAAGCCATCAGCGAGTGCGGGCTCATCACCAATCCACCGCATGAAGTCGGATTCTTGCGTGGATTCTTCGAGAAAGCGGTCGCCGTGCTGCTCGCGCAAGGGCAAGGGAGTCTTCGCATTCCAGTTCGGCGAGCTGCACCGCCGGCTGCACCTCCTGCCCCAGAGGGCGAGGAAGCGGCGCCGCCAACTGAAGTCTCGTATATGTCGTCCAAGTAACGGCAGCGGACAGCCACATCGGACCCACCTCGACACTGTTCAAGGTGGGTCCGGCAATTTGTACGTCAGCAGCCGGGCTCACTCCTTGGGTGCCGACTGCACCATCGCCAGGAATTTCTCGAACAGCCGCCAATAGATCGGGCCTGGACGTCCGTCTGCGATGCAGTGTCCGTCGATGTCAACGACACTGAGCATCTGTCGAATGCTGGAGGTGATGAAGACCTCTTTGGCGGCGAACAAGCGATCCACACTCGGCGAATCGAGCGTGATCTCGATTCCCAATTCCTTTGCGACGTCGAGCACGACCGCCCGCGTGATCCCCTCCAGAACACCAGCTGAAATTGGGGGCGTGCACAGTCGCTCGGCCTCGACCCAAAACAGGTTCGATGTCGCCCCCTCGATGACGTGTCCGTCGCGATCAACGATCAACGCTTCGTTCGCTGCAGCCGCCTGCGCCTTGCGCATCGCGAGCACGGCAACCAAATAGTTGCCGACCTTGGCTCCTATGGCATCCGAAGCGTCGGTCGCGCGATGTGTCCGAGCGGTCACCGCTTTGACACCCTTGGCGTAGGTCTCTCGACTCGGACGATGCAACGGAGTCACAATCAAGATCCGCTGCGGATCAGTCGCTAAAGCAGGATCCAGGCCCAAGTCGCCCGACCCACGGGTGACAATCAAACGTAGGTACGACTCCGGATTTTGAGCGGCTGCCAGCGCCACGCTTACTTCTTGAGCGATGGCT
>JBLNFG010001098.1:0-3034 GCA_050263495.1 Myxococcales bacterium
AGCGAAGTACAACGCGCCCACGGCCCTGAATGAATGCTGTTCGAGTGACCGGATCGGTGAGTTAGGGCCGCTCGCCGAAAGTCCTGCCGGGCTTTCGGCGCCGCTGCGCGGGGCGGCTACGCCGCCGCAGCCCTCCTCGCTTTCTCGGGGTTTCACCCCGAACCCCGCGTCCGCTGCGCGTCCGCCTAGTGCCGTCGCGCAATCTAGGAATCGATGGTCAAACTAACGGCGAGCGGCACTAGTTTGAGCCGCCATTTACGTTGGGATTACGTCCGGCGAATCGCGCTCGTCATCGGCTTAGTGCTGGCCTACTGGTTTACATTTTTGCCACTGTTTCGCGTCGTCGACTCCGCGGCATTCATGGTAGCCGTCATTCCGTGCCTGGTTTCCGGTGGGCTGCTCGGAATTACCGGTGGACTGGCAACGGTGCTCGTCACCGTGTTGATCGATCGTCAACTGGCGCTGACCGTGGGCATTGCAGCGGAGACCGGAATCCCGGCCCTGGTAATGACGCTCATTACCAAGCTGGTGTTGGCAATTGGAGCGGGAATCGTGGCTCAGTCTTCCCGTCGCTTGAGGGCTGCGAATGCCCAGATGGCGCGTGAGGTATCGCGGCGAGTTCGGAGCGAGGCACTTCTCGCGGCTAGGGAGCGGCGCAATGCCGCCGTTCTCGAGGGGCTGGGCGAAGGCGTGGGCCTATTCGACGACGCGGACAAGTGCGTCTACGCCAATCCCGCGTGGTGCAAGATCTTTGGCAAGGGGAACAAGGAGATCCTGGGCACGAGTTTCTCGAGGTACCTCGATTCGTCCAGTCAGGTCCAACTCGCAGAAAATCGCGCTGAACGGGGTGCTAACGCTGGAAGTTACGAAGTCGTGCTCGGCACTGGCGAACAGCGGGTGTTGCTCGTTACTGAGTCGCAACTGGTGGGCGACGCTTCGTATCGAATCAATCGCACACTGCGTGTGGTGCGGGACGTTACAGACAGGATAGAGAGCGAGCGCAAGCAACGCGAGTTCCAGCAACAGCTGCAGCGCGGACAAGCACTGCAGAGCCTTGCAGTACTTGCGGGTGGAGTCGCGCACGATTTCAACAATCTATTGAGCGGTGTAATCGGCAACGCTGAGTTCGCGTTGCGGCGAGTTCCGAATTCTGCCCCGCGTGAGCTCACGCAATGCCTGGAAGAGATCCGCGGCTTTGCCAATGAGGCGACCCAGTTGAGCAGGCAAATGCTGGCGTACGCTGGGCGACGCAGTCTGTCGGTGATGCCGATTGATACCAATCTGGAAGTGCGCGAGGCCTTGCGACTCTTGCATGCGACGATAGAAGCGCAGGCGGTGTTAACGCTCGAGATGCAGGAGGGGCTTCCGACGGTCAAGGCAGACCGTCTCCAATTGCGCCAGGTGGTCACCAACCTTGTGTTGAACGCGCTAGACGCGATGGCGCCTGAACGCGGCCAGCTGAGTATTCGCACTCGTTCGCTAGAAATGGGAAGCCAAGAGCTTTCACTCATCGTTGGCTCAGAGGAACTGCCTGCCGGTACCTATGTAGAGATTGCCGTCGAAGACACGGGGATTGGCATTCCAACGGAGCTCAAGGACCGAATCTTTGAGCCATTTTTCTCGACCAAATCCCCAGGGCGAGGCATGGGCCTTGCGGCATCGCTGGGCATCGTTCGAGCGCACCACGGCGCTATTGACGTGAGTTCCGAGCCAGGGAAAGGATCGACCTTTCGCGTCCTACTGCCCCTTGCGCAAGAGATTGGCACTCCCGTCCGGCTCTTTGCATCCAGTGATCAGGACCCCGCGCGAGCCGGATGTATTCTGCTCATTGATGATGAAGCCGCAGTTCGGATCGCAACCAATCGCTTACTCACGGATCTCGGTCAACGTGTAATGACGGCCGATAGCGGGCGGCGTGGGCTCGAGCTTTTCCGGCAGTATCATTCAAGCATCGACTTGGTCTTGCTCGACCTAACGATGCCTGAGCTCTCGGGCGCAGACGTGTTGGACGCGCTTCGGGAGATTCGCAACGACGTGGCCGTGGTTGTGACGAGTGGCTTTCATCCGTCCAACGCCGCATCCCTGCTCAACTTCCCGAACGTCGTCGGCTTTCTGGAAAAGCCGCACACACTCGGGAATCTACAAGCGATGGTGAATTCGCAGATGGGCAAACCACGGAGCGTGCGCGACTCGCACGCTGAAGTACTTCCTAGTTAGCGGTCGTGCGGCTGCTTCCGGGAGCGAATTGGCTTTTGGGGGAAGACGGGCCATGGGTTTGAGCGCCCCTTCGGTTGAGCAGTGATTATGAAAAACTGAAGGACAGTTGCGCTCTGAGTTCCTGATCTTGCTGCTGAGCACCGTTGGGCCGTGAGGTTCGTTCTTGGGTGAGGAAAAACAGTTTCAGCAATGCAGCTGATGTGTGTGACGTGAAGCTTTCGCGCTCGGTGAAGATCACGTTGCACCATCGAGCTTCCCATCCCATACGTTATGAGTCAGCTTAGTTTTCCAAACTTCGGGGAGCTCGTAATGGCGGTTGTGCTGCCGATAGGATATGCGCAATTCCACGATCTCGAGAGCGACCGGACCACGTGCGTCACTCTGAGAGCTTGGGCTAGGGCGGGTGAGCGTTACGACGTTTTCACGTGCTGCGACGCAACCACCGCGCACTGGCTCTGCCTTGGTGGCGCTCGGGTGCTGCTAGTCAGCTGGCGTGCGGTGGCGGGCATTCTGGGAACGACGGCAGTTTCCGTATCACTCATGGCGTCCATCGCTGCGTCCATCAGTCGCACTGTCCGTGATGCTTTCGTGATTGTGGATTACCCAAACGAACTGGGCCAGAGTCACCAGGATCATGCGGATCAGATTCAGCGCTTGCATGAGATCAGTCGCGCTTCGGCGGTAAAGGTCCGTGGCACGTCGGCGCAGCTGCTCGAGCTCCTCACGCAACCAGCGCTAGTGACTGTGCCAATCGTAGTGAGCCCGGTGGTGGCAGTGCCCGAGGCGAGTCTCCGCAATACGAGGTTTTCGCTTCGAG
>JBLNFG010001099.1:0-8629 GCA_050263495.1 Myxococcales bacterium
TTCCAACCCACGCCAATTACCTGCTCACCACTTAGTTCCGCGACGTGGGGCGTAGCTGCCGTGCTGCCGCGGGACACCTGCAATGGCATGGAGAGCGCCAGAGGTGCCGCTGTGGCGCCGGAGTATTACTATTGGGATGGGAAAATCATCCGCGCCAAGGACGGCACCTATCACCTTTTTGCCAGCAGCTGGTCCAGCAGTCTGGGCTTCGGAAGCTGGGGCAGTTCGGACGCGGTTCATTCGGTGAGCACCGGCGGGATCTTCGGGCCCTACCAGAGGACGGGATTCGTCTACGGCGACGGCCCCAATTCAGGCGCCCGACATAAGGGTCACAATGTTTCGGCGCTAGAACTGCCCGACGGTACGTACGCCGTGTACGTCAACGAGACTGTCCCGTTCACCATTTTTACGTCGAACTCTCTCGGCGGGCCGTGGACGAACAAGGGCCATGCGCCCATCGACAAGAATGGGGTTCCTCTCTCGATTCCATTTCCCGGCGATCAGAACCTCGAATCCAATGTAAGCCTGGTTGTTCGCCACGATGGCAACTACCAGATCGTCCAACGCCACGGAATCATCGCGATCAGCACCACGGGGTTGCTCGGCCCGTACAAGGTGCAGCAACCGACGACGACATATCCAGCCGACCAAGCCGTTCCGTCGACACTTGCCAGCATCTATCCGAACCGAAAAAAGCATTCGAGCCCCGGCGCGCCGCAAAACCTACAATCCACCTACGTTTATGCGGAAGATCCAGTGATTTGGTACAGCGGCGGCCAGTACCACGTCATCTACAACTATCCCGATGATCGAGTTGCCTACCACCTCACGTCGCCTGACGGCATTCACGAGTGGATGGACCGCGGAGTGGCCTACGATCCCCGTCAAGCGCAGAAGCTATTCAGCTACGCCGGCAATACCACGGTCAACAAGTGGTACAAAATAGAGCGACCTGGCGTCGTCATGGACAAGGGTCACATCACGCACTTCTCCTTTGCCGTGGCTGATGTCGACAAGAATAACCAGATCCCAGCGAACTCCAATCACGGGAGCAAAGTCGTCGTCCTGCCATTCGATGGGGCTGCCTTCGACGCAGATACGGGCATTGGTGGCAGCGGCGGAACAGGTGCGGGCGGAGCTTCGGCCACTGGTGGTACGACGGCCGCTGGCGCCAAAGCAACCGGCGGAACCAGGGCAACTAGTGGCGCCAAAGCAACGGGCGGTGGCTCGCCAGCGAGTGGTACGACGGCTGTCGGCGGCTCGACCAGCATTCCACCCAACACCGGTGCGACCTCTGGGTTCGCTAGCGCAGGTGGAGGACGAGTATCGACGGGTGGCACCTCGAACGCTGCGGCGGGGATCCCCTCGAGCACAGGTGGCGTAACGGGCACCGATCATGCAAGCACCCTTAGCGGCTCGTTTGGCATTGGTGGTGGCCTCGGGACTGGCGGCGTAACCGCGCAAGCGCCTTCGGGAGGAGCCCGTTCCGCCGCGGATGCGATCACGCCAACGAATACCAATGACACGAGTGACTCAGGCGGCTGTGGATGCCACTTCGCCGCAAATCATAGGCGGCCGGAGTTCGCCCCGCTTTGGGCGATCTTCGGGATGGCGTTGCTCAGAACACCAAAGCGGAGAATATGCCGCTAGGTTCCGGGAGTGACGAGCGCCACGTGCGAATATGTGTTGACCCTGTCGACGGGTGCGCGACTTGCACGCATTCTCTAGAGATATTGCGATCCATTCGGAATTTGCCATGGAACAACTGAGCAGCTCTGGTACTCACTCGTTGCGGTTCCGCCTCCTCTGCCGTTCACTCGTCCCAGGGTGGGCGGTTCTCGCTTGGCTCCTGTTGCCACAAGTGGCGTCGGCCCAAAGCGCCGTGGAGAAACTCCAAGAGTTCCCTCTGGATCAGGTGCAGATCACCGATAGCTACCAGAAGATCCTGTTTGCGAAGGATGTTGCGTATCTCATCACAACCCTCGATTCGGATCGGCTTCTGGCTGGATTCAAAGCGGTGTCTCAGGGTGCAACCCCAACCAACCTCTACGGTGGGTGGGAAAACACCAACATACGCGGACATTCGTTGGGCCACTGGCTCTCCGCAGTAGCGCAGGCGTACCAGCAGGTTCTGGGCACGGACCCAAGTCTTGCAGCCCAAATCAAAACCAAATTGGACGATGTGTGCTCGAAGCTCAAGGCGTATCAGCTTGCGAGCGGGTTTCTGTTCGCAACACCGATATCCCAGTTCGACGATTTCGATGCGGGGACGGGCAGCACCTGGGTGCCGTACTACACGATGCACAAGATTCTCGCTGGTCTAGTCGATGCGTACAAATACGGGAACAACGCCGATGCGTTGGCCGTTGCGAGCAAGTTGGGAGACTGGCTTCACAGCCGCGCTTCGGGTTGGAGTTCGAGCGCGAAATCACGGGTGCTGAGCCAAGAATATGGCGGAATGAATGACGCTCTCTACGAATTGTACAAGTACACGAAGAGCGCCAATCACCTAACGGTTGCGCACGTGTTCGACGATACAGGTCTGTTTACGGCTATCGCGGCGGGCACCGACAACTTGAATGGCAGGCACGCCAACATGACGATCCCGAAGTTCATTGGTGCCTTGAATCGATATCGAACGCTGGGATCGGGAGAGTCTCCCTACCTTACTGCCGCCCAGCAATTCTTGTCGATGGTCTTAAGGAGCCACACGTACGTCACTGGAGGAAACAGCGAGGATGAGCACTTCCGCGTCCCTGGGACGCTCGATGCGCATCGCGACGATGACAACAACGAGACGTGTAACGCTTACAACATGTCGAAACTCTCGCGCGATCTGTTCAAGACCACGAGCGACGTCAAGTACGCGGACTACTACGAGCGAGTCCACATTAACGAGATCCTTTCGTCAATCAACCCAGAGACGGGGATGACGACGTACTTCAAACCGATGGCGACGGGTTACTTCAAAGCGTTCGGTTCGCCGACGAGCAGCTTCTGGTGCTGCACCGGGACCGGGATGGAGAATTTTGCGAAGCTAGGCGACAGTGTGTACTTCCACGATGCCAAGGATCTCTGGGTCACGTATTACGTGAGCTCCACGCTCGATTGGAAGGAGCGTGGGTTATCATTGACGCAAACCACGGACTTACCGCTTACGAACAGGGTCGTGTTCACGATCGATGCCGCGCCTCTCGACGCGGTCAACCTAAGGTTTCGCAAGCCCTACTGGTTGGCGTCCTGCCGGTCGATGACGATTGCCGTGAACGGTCAGTCGATGATGGCCGACGATGCCAACGGATTTCTCAGCGTGAGCCGCGTATGGCAGGCAGGCGACAGACTGGAGCTGTCGATTCCCGCAGAGGTCCAAGTGTCGAGACTACCCGACGCACCGAATACGGTTGCGTTCACCTATGGCCCGTTAGTGCTCAGTGCAGGGTTGGGGACTGCCAGTATGACCACGGCGGGCCACGCTTGGACGCTCGTGGCTACGAAGCCCACGGGTCTCCAAGAGACCATCACGGTCAACGGCGGCACGACGATCAACAGCTGGCTCGCCAGCATCAAAGACAACCTGGTGCAAGCCGCAGGTAAACTCGAGTTTAGCCTGAAGAACACCGATTCAGATGCCAAGTTGGCGTTCGTGCCTCACTTCTCACGGTATAAAGATCGGTACGGGATCTATTGGAAGCTTGCTGGCACGACCGGAGCAACCGTTTCGCCTCCCGCTTGTCCTTCTAGCGGTGGCACGAGTAGCACTGGCGGCGCTAGCGGACGAACGAATACGGGCGGTGTTTCCGGTGTTTCAGGTGGCAAAGGTGGCCTTGGATCCGGTGGCTCCGGGGGGCGAGCTTCGAGTGTAATATCGACTACGAACAGTGTCGCAACCGGTGGTCCCTTAGTTGGTCTCGGTGGCGCCACGAACGTCCATGGTACCGCGGGAAATGGTGGTACGCGTGCGTCCAGTAGCCGAGCTTTCGGCGGAGCTGGCGCGACTGACACGCAAGCAAACCCGAATCTCGGCGGGCACAGTGCTGGGCCAGGCGCTAGCGCTAACGGCAACTCGACAACCGGTGGTGCTGGACGGAGTAGTTCCGCCGCCAATGCCTCGGGCGATTCGAGCTCGGGATGCTCCTGCAGACTGAGTGACAGCTCGGCGCGCGCGCCCTGGTCGCTGGGATTGTCGATAATTCTCAGCCTTATCGCGCTGCGTCGAAGGCGGTCTAGCGAAGCACCCAAACCCGTTGCGCCTCGAGCGTCGACGGTAACCGATCCGGGATGGACCAACTCGGTCATTGAAGTGAAGCAGCGCGACCGGACGGTCACGGGCATCGTAGAGACGCGCCACTGCCACGAATCGTCCGGGACGGAAGACGTCGAGTCCGACGTAAAGGATCAACGAACCATGCTCTACCGCATCCCGAACCATACCGGTGAATCTAGCCGGCGGATCACCAGTACAGATAAACGGAAGATTCACGCTGCCCGACTCACCGGCAACCCGCATCGTGACAACCAAACGAAGATCACCCCTGAAATCCTTGACCGTAGCCTGTGGAGGGATCGCGACGGCAGATATCAGGTCGTCGTGGGCTATGCGATATGGAGCCACGCCGTCATCTCGGAATTCTAGGCTGGCCGCTTCCTGCATTGGGTCCGCCTGCATTGGGTCCGCCTGGGGTTGGTTCGGCGCGGTTTCGTCAGGGCGAATCCATACGGCGCGTTCAACGAGACATTCTCCTGTTTGCCGTCAATCGCGGCGGAAATACAACGACGCAGGCCGCTGGACGAAGCTGATAGACAGACTCAGAATCCCCAAACGCCATCAGGAGCGCAGGAGAGGGGAGCTCTCGCGTAGTTGAATCCGTGCAGCTCGATACTATTGGACTTGAGCCGCTCGATGACAGACGGCAGTCGCTCGAGGAGCGCGAACTCTCGAAGCGATGGCCGGGCCTCGCATTTTGCATCTACCCGTGTAGTACCGGAACGACGGCAGGAAGGGTTGCGGGGAGCTCGACCCTTTCGCTACGTCCCGCCAGCAGAGCTCGAAGGGTGGCTGCGCGGGTGTAGAAGTCGTGCGGTACGGGACCCGCGCAGCCGTTGGTCAGCAACTTCGGCAAGATATATTCGAGCGCCGCGGAGTGTGAGCCGCGGCGTTCGGCGTCGTTGCCACATGCTTGGAACAATGCCACGTAGCCGACTCCAATGCTCGCAAACGAGGCCAAGTACGCCGCAACTTCGGCGCGAGTTGTATAGTCAAACCACGCCGGGCAGTCTCGACAGGGCGCCTTGGGTCGGTCCTCTGGGGCTGATTCGTCGTCGGCAAGGTGACGTGATTCATGCGTTGCGACAGCCCTGGTAAAACAAAAAAGGACCAGTGCCAATCCATCGCTCCGAGAAGGCGCGGTCGCCGCTCAGACGGGAACGCATCTCGTGTCAAGGCGTGGGCGCGCCCAGCGGCCTTGCACGTTGAAGCAGCGCGTTAGTATACGTCCGCGACACATAAACCCGATGCCACAGGGACGCGCGGCACCTTTGCTGACCCTGAGTCGATCGTTGAGCGAGTAGGACGATTCCACGAGTGCACTCGCTCCCGCACGAAGCCTTGGGCATAGCGTCCGCCCCACCGGCGGGCCATCAGGATGGAGGGGCCCATTCGTCGTTCTTGTTATCTCAGACGGGCTGAGGCAGACTCCGCCGCCGGTAAGTCAGATGGGTCGACACGCTGGCTGCGGACTGTTCTGCGTAAACGTCGACCCGGTAGACCCAAACCACTCGAAATATGAAGGCGTTCATCCCTAGCTTTGCCCTCGCGATACTCTACTTGCGTCCCGCGCTCGGAATCGAATCGGTGACGTTTCCTCCCGATGCGTTAAAGGCTGTGGCAATCGCGGGTGACACCACTGCTCCGACTATCGCAGTCCAAAATGTCGGTACGAGCTATCAGATACGCGCCCGCGACTTTGGCACAGGGCCGGTACGCGACAATATTGTCTATCTTCGTTTCGATCTCTCTTCGCTCAAAAAAACAATCCTGCAGACCGCAAGCATTAGCTTCAACAAAGTTGCTGGGGATGGACTCGTTACGGGCCGGTTCGCGCTCTTCGGTCTAGCAGATGTGCCAGGAAATCTGGCGCAAGACTGGACGGCATCCAGCTTTGCTTACGGGGCTGAGTTCGACCCTTCGTTGGCGAGCGACGCCATTGCAAGCTCCGGAGTGTGTCCCATCAACCTCTCCAACGTCGTCGATCTGTCGACGCAGGAAACCGTGAGCGGCAACGCGGCTACGTTGAACTCCGCCGCCTTCGTGTCGTTTCTGCAAGCGCGAGCGGACGTCGGTGGCTCCGCCACCTTGATCCTTTCGATGCCGACACAAGGTAACGGTAATGACAAGAGCGTTACCTACGCCTTTCCGGGCTACATCGACCCAACGCTCGCGATGGCACTCAAGATCTCATACTCGCCGGTTCCACTACCGAACCCGCCGGCAACGTTCGCGCTGGAGAATATCAGCTACTCGGCCACACCATCGCTCAGCATCGACTGGAACGCGATCGATGGCGCCATCGTCTACCATGTGTACCGGCGCGCGGCTTCCGAGACAGTCCCGACGCTCGTCGCAACCACCATGGCCCCAACGTACGTCGATTCGAGTGTGGATCTGTTCGGAACGTACTTCTATTCGGTCGATGTGGTGACGGCTAATGGGCAGTCCGCAGCAAGCTCCGAATTCCAGGTACGAGTCATCGACTCGACCCTCGGCATTCCAGCGCCTCCGACGGGCCTTCGCACCACGGCAACGCAGCCCAACACCATAGAGCTTGCGTGGGAACCAGTGGCAGACGCACTCTTCTACCAGCTGTTTCGCTCGACTGAAGAGGACGGCGTCTTTACACAGCTGCAGGTGACTCCCACTGCGTCCGCGAACGACAGCGATGCGCTTAGGAACTTCCGCAGCTATTACTACAGGGTGCGGGTCGTCACCCCGGGCGGCATCTCGCGGAACAGCAACACATTGACTGTGGATCCCAGGTTCAATGCCGGGCATCGCCCGGCAAAACCGCGGAACCTCCAAGGCGCGTTCGTAAGTCCATTCACGGTTGAGTTGACTTGGGATGCGAGTGAGGACGCCCTTGGCTACTATGTTTACCGTTCCCCCCGTCACAACGAAGAGTTTACGCTCGTAGGCGTTGCCGAGACCAACTCACTCTTGGACTCGTTCGCGCTGTATCCGCAAAACAGGTACCATTACATGGTGCGAGCCGTCGGAGCCACGGGCTTCTCGCGGCACTCCGACGAGATTGGGGTCGAATCGCTGCTCTCGAACCACAAGCAAGTCGAGAACCTAACGCGCGCTCCGGTTGCCGTGCAAACGGCTGATGGCGTACTCGTTAGCTGGCGTCTCTTGGCCACGGATACCGCGCACACGGGTTTTCACATTTTCAGAGATGGCAGGCCTCTCAATCATTGCGTAATTGGCGAATCGACCAACTACCTCGACGTTGGCGGCAGCATTACGTCCAGGTATGAAGTGCGCGCCGATGATGACCGCCTCGACCCACCGCGCAGCGAAACGGCAATTCCTCTCGCCAATGGATATCTCAGCGTCCCAATTCAACCGCCGCCGGGCGGCGTCACGCCGGACGGCGTTGCGTACACGTACGCTGCCAACGACACGAGTGTCGCTGATCTGGACGGAGACAGGGAATATGAAATCGTTTTGAAGTGGGACCCAACGAATGCGAAAGACGCCGGCATTCCTGGTTACACGGGCAACACCTTCGTTGATGCGTACAAGCTCAACGGTGAGCGGCTTTGGCGCGTCGACTTTGGCCGCAATATCCGCGCAGGCTCACACTACCTACCGTTCCTTGCCTACGACTTCGACGGCGATGGTCGAGCCGAGATGATTGCCAGAACCGCGAGTGGCACCATCGATGGATCGGGAGCAGTCATTGGCGATGGCGAGGCGGATTACCGGGATCCGAACGGGTACGTGCTCGCGGGCCCCGAGTTCCTCACGCTCTTCGATGGGATGACCGGCGCGGCGCTCGACACCATCGATTATATTCCCCCCCGCGGCAACATCAGTGATTGGGGCGACTCCTACGGGAACCGCGTCGATCGCTTCCAGGCGGGTGTCGCCTACCTTGACGGTATCCATCCGAGTGGGTTCTTCGAGCGCGGCCTTTACGCGGGCCAGGCGAACCAGGGAGCGGGCATCACCGTTGTGGCTGCGTTCGACGTGAAGAACCAGCACCTGGTGAATCGCTGGGCATTCGATACGCGCACGGCAGGCAGCCAGTACATTGGGCAAGCGAACCATTCCGTCACGTCCGGGGATGTGGATGGTGACGGTAGAGACGAAGTAGTTCTTGGGTCGCTGGTGCTCGACGACGATGGCACGGTTTTGTACAGCACCAACTTGGGCCACGGGGACGCTATGCACCTCAGTGATCTCGACCCTAATCGCCCAGGCCTCGAGTTGTTCTCGGTGAAGGAAGATACCACCAAGCCGTATCAAACCGTCTTCACGGATGCTGCCAATTGCAACATCGTGTGGGCTGTGTTCAACGGCCGTGACACGGGCCGCGGCCTTGCTGCCGATATCGATCCCAACTACGCGGGC
>JBLNFG010001100.1:0-3359 GCA_050263495.1 Myxococcales bacterium
GTAATGCGCTCGAACTGCAACAGCTAGCCCAAGTACTGCAGAAGAGTGGTCGAACACACAGCTTGCGGGAGGTCGTTGAACTAGCCCGCAACCTTCCCCCCAATGATCGCCCTACCAGGACCTACTTAGCAGTTGCCAGATACATGGAAAAGGCGGGGGTGTTCACCGAGCGTGACCAAGTGCTTCGACTGGCGCAAGAGTTCGACCGCGATGGGAAACCCGTTGTAGACGCTGTGCTGTCCGGAAGAACCACCCTGCAGGCGCTGCATGAGAAGCAGGAGTCCAAGGCCAAAGCCCTTGCCCGTACAGAGGTTAATGTTCAAGACGCAGCCGCACGCGAATCGCCGATCTCGGAATAGTCCCGTTTGCGCGCCGTGGAAAACAAAAACAAACCTCTGGCCGCTAGAAATATCAACGCATTAGTCGCGACTGCGCGTGCATTCACGACCACGAAATGCCCACATTCAACCGCCGCATTCGTCGCAAGAGTCGGACATGTGGCAATCACTAGAGCGACTGTCAATGAAGTAGAACATGGAATGAGTGTGGTCGCTCTAGCAATCCGCGAGAGCGGATTGCGGAGTGAATTGACGAGTGAAGCGAGGATAGAGGGGCGAACGACCCTACAAACTAAGGCTAGAGCGCCGTTGGCGAAGCCAACGATCACATGTCACATGCCATCGAAAGGCGCTCTAGTTCCCTCGGATTGGTCTTGGCGGAATCGAACGGTGTGGGGGCACTCGGCGCGGTGCATTCGACGGTCGTGTGATTCTCATCACAACTTGACCGGCCTTGGACGGCCGCCACGTGGTTCGGGCTTGGCGAGAACAACTTGCGTCAGATTTCGATACCACTGCGTGCAACAACGTGAAATCTCGTCTCATGAGCGCGATCTGTAACAATCTGCCCCGAGGATCGTTGACCTTCAGCGAATCGGCTAATGCCTGCGCCCGCGCGAGCAGACAGTCGATGCTGGGTCGGTCCGCATTGCGCCGCGGTTCTGTGGAGACGGACTTTTCGCGTCCGTCAGCCTCGTTAGAAGAAGTTGAACGGGTTGGTTCAGCGCTGGGCTCGGACCGTGCCGTGACGCACGAGATGGAATCCACTCTGGCAACCCGCGGAGGCGGTGGAATGGAAGGGAGCTCGGACTGCACGCTGGGAGTGCGCGGTTTCACGCGATTCGGGTGTGCAAACAAGGTGCCACTCACGCGTCTAAGCGGGAACGGGCTGCAAACTCGTCCGTCTCTCGCAGGCATGGCAGCAGATTGGCGGAAAGGGCAACACATGGTCGCCATTGCATTGACGGTCAGTTCGACGGCAAAAGCGAAGACGCGGTGCCCCGCTGTCTCTCCGAGAAACACCCACCCCGTCGTGCCCCAATTGGCGAAACAGGAAACACGGTGAGCGGCGCGCATTCCGGCCATTCCCCGGCCACAAGGTAATCACCTCGGGGAGCTTGGGAGGCACTGACGGCGGCAAGATCAATGGCGTGTTTGGTGGATCGGGCGTCGTGCGCGTGGCTATCCCGGATGGCTTCACTCCTTGAAGAGCGCGACGAGGAGACAGCCAGGATGGCGAGGAAAAATGGCGCGCACAGAGGAGACGCCGAACTGGTCCGCGCAGGGGAAGCAAAAAGCCAGGGCCGTCTCACCGGCGCCCGACGGAATTCGCCCGCCGTCGATTCTTCCTACAGCTTTCGCCGTTCGTACCGTTCCAGAGCTCAAGGTGATTGGATTTTCCGGATATACCTCGATGGCACAGGCCGCGACCCGCGGCATCGCGAGGGAGTTCGATCGCGCGGCAACAGCGGCTGAACGGATCGCTCAGAGTTCGACACAGGTTGCCTCCGCCGACCAGGTGCGCCTCTCGCCCGAGGCGGTTGCAGCCGCAAGGGGCGGCGGCAGTCCAGAGATCTCAGGGATGGAGACGGCCATGGTGGACCTTCGCGTGGCGAAATACTCGGCGGCGGCCAATATCAGGGTTCTGCAGACCGCTGACGAAGTGGCCCGAGAGGTCACTTCCCTCGTCAAGTAGCTCGGCGTGGTCTTGCCAGACTGGCAGCCTTGCTTTTTGGTTAGCCCGGCGCGGGTCCCGGCCTTTTGCGCCAAAGTCGCGGTTGACGCATTTGGCGGCAACCCGGTCCAACGTGGCTAGGCGAAGCTGAATTGGCAAATTGTGTCCAATTCTTGGGGATGCTGGCGGAACTTCGGCGTAAGCTCCGCCCGAGCATCCCCAATGCAGTTCTCGCACGTTGAAGTCGTCAGTGGCCGTTGTCAGGGTAAGACGGTCTATCCCACGGGCGCAAGTATCGAGATTGGCCGCGATCCTGCCAATGATCTGGTTCTTGAGGACTCGGTCGTTTTGCGAAAGCATGCACGTCTGCTCATCAACCTGGGCGGAGTCGCTGTCGAACAAAGAACCGGTGTCGGCAAGGCGTGCGTCGTGCGCGGACCAACTCGGCTCCCCCTCGACGAGCAAAACACCCGGATCGAGTTGGAGGTAGGGGATCGTCTGGAGCTAGGGCTCGACGGCATCGAGGAGGTCGTCACGCTTGCCTTTCATTTTGAGCAAGCGGCGACCGAGACCCAAGTTTTCACCACACGGCCGATGCATGAAGTCGCGAGCTTCGCGGGCGAGGACCGCACCGCCGCGATCCTCCGTATCTTGGCTGAATCGGATCGAGCCATCCTCTCCAGCGTCAGCTTTGGTGAGGTGCTCAAGCACGTCGCGGATTCGGCGCTTCGTTTGGTGACTCGTGCCACGCATGTAACACTCGTCCTTCGGGAAGATCTCGCGCATCCTGGAGACGGCCGCAACGACTTCATCTTTGTGCTGTGCCGTTCACGTGCCAAAGATGGCAGCCCACAAGAGAACTTGGATCCCCCTCGCATGGTGCGAAGCATTTTTCGACGCGTCATCGAGGATCGTGCCGCAGTGCTCGCCGGGGACGCACATTGCGGAGTGTTAGCTAGCGAATCGCTACTCGGCGCTAGCATTCAGAGCACTCTTGCCGTGCCGCTTTGGTATCGTGAGAGCATCATCGGCGTTCTTCAGTTGGACAACCGGGATCGTCCCGCGATGTTCGATCAAACGGATCTGGATGCGTTGGCGGTGCTTGCCGGCTCAGCATCGCTCGCGGTCTCGAATGCTAGCCTGGAACAACGGGTTCAGAGTCTTGAGCAGGGGCTTCGCGATGAGAACCGCTACCTACGTCACAAGGCGCAGACGAGTCTGACGGAGGTTTCAATCATCGGCCAAAGCAAGGCGATGAGCCAACTATTTCAGCAGATTGACCGCGTAGCAAAGACGCGCGCCACGGTGCTCATTCTCGGCGAGACCGGCGTTGGCAAAGAGCTCGT
>JBLNFG010001101.1:0-4869 GCA_050263495.1 Myxococcales bacterium
CTGAGTGGAGCTGTTGGTAACTGTTGGTAACTGATCTGCGCTCCCGAATGGACGCTCAGGGTGTAACGTTGGCTCGAGGCGTACCGGGGTTTGATGGCTAACCGAGCCGCCACGAGTTCGACGCGTGACGGCGGTGGACTCTGGCGTGGGCAATCACAGGGAGACTCGGTGGAGTCACTCCACAGGCATTCGCTGCTCGGGTGATGCGGTCCGGTATCGGCTGCGCTGGACGTTTGCTCCGAAGGCGAGCTCGGACTCGAGGACACTCGTGTCGCCACGCTAGGATCGATGGCCAACGCAATGACCAGCGCGGATGCATCCATTGCTTCGGCGCAGCTCTTCGTACGAAGCGCACGGCTCCGCCACCGACCGTGTTGCTCTACCAGCAATGAGATCCGATACTCCGCCGCTTCTCGCCTTACGTCAATGCGGGCGGCCGTCACCGTCGGGGTGGCAGGCACGTCGCGGCCGAGATACTCGCCTAAACGAAGTCTGAATCGCTCCTCGGTAGGGCAATCCTCGGGCGCGTTCCAATGCACCTCCGGAACTGAGCTAGTCGCAACGGCTTCAGAAGGGTTGGTCGCGTCGGGATTGAGCCGAGGAGCGCCGAGAGCCATTCCCGGAGCCACACACAGGAGTGTGAGTCGCATAAGCGTCGATCGGAGTTGCAACTCGAGTGGTGGTGTGGCTCGTCGGACCATGGCTCGCGCGAAATAGCTTCACGTGGGCCGACGTTACTCCACTACGCGCGTTGAGCAAACGGCCCGGGTCGCTGCGGTGGACACCTAGACATCGATTCGACGTTATCTGGGCTCGATTTGCCGGATTATGGGGCGGCACTGAGCACCCCAGACCGAGGTGCTCGCGTCCTCATCGCGTGCAGAGGAGGAGCCCCCAGATGACTCCTCGCTGGGCCGCTTTCGGCGCCGCCCGCCCCGGTGTTCGCTCGAAGGTAATCGGATCAGCCTCGCTGCTTGCCGGAATGTGCCATGGTATTCCGCCGTCACACTGAGTTACCTGCCGTTTCACGGCTCTCCCTAGAGTGAGACGCATCGCCGCTTCGAACGCCAAAGCCGCCGCGAATTCTCGCGACGGCTTTGGTTCGCCAACGTAATCTCGATTAGGAGCCGATCACTTGAACAGCGATAGATCCACGAAGTTCCCCATATCGGTGTATCCAGCGATATTCGGGTGAGGAATACCAGTTCCGTACTTCGTCAGGAACGTGTCGGCCGTGTCAGAGCCCGTCAGCAGGTTGTTGAAGTCGATGACGGCGTCCAAGAAGCCCCCTGTTCGGATCTCTTTATTCGCCGTATGTCGGGCGGGGTTGTTGGCAGTCAATGGCGTAATGGGAGAGCCGTAGACCTTGATCCCCTTCGCCTTGGCCTTCGTTGTGATCGACTTATAGGCGTCGATAACCGCCTGGGGCTGCGCGCCGCCGGTGAGATCGTTGACACCTTCGAACAAGATCAGCCACTTGATCTTGTCTCGCTTCATGACGTCCCGCTCGAAACGGACAAGGCCGGAATCTTGATCGGCGCCGGACGACGTCAAGTTGTTGGCACCCATTCCGAAGTTGAGCACCGTGCGCGTCTTGGCAAGCGCCGCATCCTTCTTGAGGGCAAGCGTCAAGTGATCAGTCCAGCGATCGAAAGTGTTCTTTACCCCGTATCCATCCGTAATCGAATCGCCGAGCGCTGCAATCGCAAAGACGTCCGGCGAAGCCATGATCTCGATCGCATCGATGAAATACCAGCGCTCACGCGTCTGACCCCCGCTGAGAGCGTCCTTTGCCACCGCGTCACCACTGGCCACATAAGACGTGGTTCGAGCCCCGGGGTGACCTGTGACGTCACTCGGAACCGTGGTTCCGAATTGCATCGAGATCGCCGTCAGCTTGACTTCCTGGAGATCAAACGCGAGCTCGTCGGACCAAACGGTTTCACCCTTTGGAATCGTAACGGCGGCCGCCCCCTTGAAGAGGAACTCTTTGTCCGTTGCGGCGTCGATCCCGCCACTGCTTGCGGTCGAGTCGGTCCCCTTCGCCATAGCGATATGGACCTTCTTGATCTCGACCGGACCGTTGCCCCTCTCATTGCTCAGCTGGATTCGGATCCGTTTGCCTGACAGGGTGGGCCATACAAATTGACGTAGCGTGTTTCCGCCCAATGCTGGCGGCAGATTGCTCGTCTCCGTCCTTTGGATCGTCGTCGCCCACGAGGGGACCCATTCTTCATTTCCTGCAGCGGTCGTGGTTGTGGCGCTGGAGGTGCCACCGCGCGATGCCCCGCCGTCACCGCTCATCGTACCACCCGTCGCGCCCGAGCTGGATTTGCCACCTGCAGCGACTGATGACTTGCCACCCGTGGAAACCGAGCCGGACTTGCCACCCGTCGAAACCGAACCGGACTTACCGCCTGTGGCTGCACTGGAGGAGCTCTTCGTTCCGCCAGAAGAGGTCTTGGCTGAGGAACTGCTGCCGATGCTGGACGTCCCGCCAGCGCTGTCCTGGCCGCCGCCCCCCTCTTCGGAAGAAGTGCTTTCGGAACCGCCCGAGCTCTTGCTGGTGGCCTTACTCGTGCCCTTACTTCCGCCAGCTTGCGAGGAACCGCCGCTGCCATCAGTTCTGGTGGTGCCAGGTTGCGCGCCCCCTCCTACAGCGGCATCGCCGCCACTCCCTCCACCGTTGCATGCGGCCAGCTGCAAGACGCCTACGAGAATGAACAAATTGCGCATCTTCTATGCTCTCTGCGGTCCCGAGAAGGGCGATTGGATGAGGTGAGTTAGACAGAGGTCGCCGAACGGGCGGCACCCTAGCATGCCCGCGATCCCCTCAAAGTGATCACGCCCGCCAGATCCCGCGCGTTTTTCGTCTACCTAGGGCGGCATCGGAAGGGAGAGATGCAAGGTTGCTTGATGGACCGGCTGCGTCGCACTCGCGCAGCCCCGCAGCCGGTCTGAGGCTGCATTCTAGCGGCCCGAGCGACCCTTGAAGCTGAAAGCCGCCTGTTAAGCTGCATCGTCACAGCGCTCCTCAACTCCACAACGGTTTATGAGAGAATGCAGAGACTCACGCAACCTTCTCGTTGGCGCTTCGTTAGTAAGTGCCTCGTCGAAAGGAATGTCATGTCGACGCAAGCCCTCCCCCCTATCTTTCTCATACGCGCGGTGACGACCCTGACGGACTGGCTCGCACGGGCACGGCGCGCCGTTTTGCCAACGCCTGTCACTCTCTTCGAGATGACCACGATGGCGTACTTCGTCTCGAATGCCATTACGTCAGCTTCGAAGCTTGCCATTCCA
Organism: Myxococcales bacterium; assembly: GCA_050263495.1. Classification (GTDB taxonomy): domain Bacteria; phylum Myxococcota_A; class Polyangia; order Polyangiales; family Polyangiaceae; genus FEN-1139. The sequence continues at coordinate 3,304 of JBLNFG010001101.1, forward strand.
GAGGCTTTGAAGGAAGGGCCTCTTACGTGCGCCGAGATCGCGCGCGCCATCGGCGCAAACGAGTCTAGCGTGCACCGACTGATGCGAGCGCTCGCCAGCGTTGGTTTCTTCGATCTGAAGGGTGATCGCTATCGCCTCAATGCTCTCTCGCGACGAATGCTGCCCGACGAGCCTGGCTCAGTACTCCCAATGATGCGTCTTGCGTCCGAGGATTGGGTCAGATCCCTTTGGGGACATTTGGCTGAAGCCGTACGGAGTGGGAAGTCGCCAACCAGTGCAGTCCTCGGAATGCCGCTGTTCGAGTATCTTGCACAGACCCCCGCGGCGAGTGATGTCTTCAATCGAGCGATGGTGACGATGACGGCCCAGACAACGGCAGCCGTGCTCGCCGCGTACGACCTCTCCTCCACCCGCAACCTTGTCGATGTCGGGGGAGGACTCGGTCAGTTCGTTATGGCTGCCGTCAGTCGTTATTCGCAACTCCGGGCAACGCTGTTCGAAATGGCACACCTCGAAGAGGCCGCCGCGAAGCGGATTGCCGACGCAGGCTACCGAGATCGCATCGACATCGTCGCTGGCGACTTCTTCAAGGATCCGTTGCCCTTTGCAGCGGACCTATACGTCCTCATGAACATCCTCCACGATTGGAGCGATGCTGAGGCCGTCAGAATTCTAGGGCGCGTTCGTGATGCGCTTCGGCCCGATGCTCGCTTGTTGGTAATCGAGATGGTGCTGCCCGAAGACGGCAAGTTGAGCATCGCTTCGGTGCTCGACTTGCAGATGCTCCTGCTATTCGACGGTGGGCGAGAACGGACGGTTGCGGAGTTCCATGCGCTCTTCGCTGAGGCGGGCCTACGAATGGTGCGTATGCTGGGCACAGCGTCCGCGTCTTCCGTCATGGTTTTAGCCCGCGCGTAGCAGCTCAGCGCATCAGAACTGACTGAAGCACGGCTTCGTGCTCCACTGGTGTACAAGCGCGGCGGTCGCGAACAAGAACACCCACTTTGGTGGGCGCTCGCGCATCTCTTCAACCACCAAACCCATTATCGCGGCCAGATCACAACATTTCTCACACAATTGGGCATTGATCCCGGTGTTACTGACCCAATTACGATGCTGCGGGAGGCTCGGTGATCGAGACGGCGGTTAAACCCCTGCGCAGGCAAGGGCTCAACCGCCTCGTAGACGCATCCACTACTCTGTCACGAAGCTGAGCACTCGCCCTCGGAAGCGACCGCTACTCCGGCTAGGGCCGCGGCGCACTCGTTCCCGTAAGTCTTGTCGTCGCAGCCGCATACCGGCTTCCACATCGCAGTACAGACTTCGGGGATCGCAGCACAAGTGCCGGTCTGATCCGCGGCACCGCACTTTGCTGCCAATTCGTACTTGCAGTACTGTCCTTTGGCGCACGCCTTGCCCGTGATCCCGCCGCAGTCCGTGCTCGGCGAATTCTCCGTCACACAAGCCCCGTCGTGGGCAACCGAGACACCGGCCGCAGCTGCCACGCAATCGTTGCTGTAGGTCTTATCGTCGCAACCGCAAACCGGAGCATACATCTTGTTGCAA
>JBLNFG010001102.1:0-12614 GCA_050263495.1 Myxococcales bacterium
TCAGCACGAGGTACTCTTTGACCTCGACCGCGATCCGGCTCCAACGCGAGACGTCCACGCTAGTACGCCCCAGCGCGCCCTTCATGCGATCGGGCAAGTCAACCGCGTCAAAGAGCAGAAACACCAACAAGAGTAAGACGAGTAACGTATGCGATACGACGGCGGCAACCTGGGAGAGCGTGTGCCCGAGCAACGCCAACACGGTGTCAGGACGTACCACGGCCATCAAGTTCTGCTGGCTGAGGCTGACGTGATGTGCGCGCATCCAGAGCTCGGCTGCGTGTGTTAGCTCCGAGAAACGCTGCTGATAGCGCGGAGCAGAGGCGACCAAGGCATTGATCGATTGTCCCACCACGCCGCCGATGAGTGCGATCACGGCAACGCACGCCATTACCACCAGTGGTATGCCGACGAATGGCGGAACTCGCAAGCGGCGCAGTGAGCGAACCGCTGGAGCCAACAACACGGCCAAGAACATGGCAATGACAATTGGGACCAAGACGTTGGCCGCCGCCCTCAAGCCTGCGGTAACGATCACGATGCAAGCCGCGACCAGCAATCCGTTCATTGGCAGGGCTGGGCTAGGGTCAGTGCTGTGCATCGGGTTCCCCTCTGTCAATCGATCACGTCGTTTCGATGTCGTCCAAAGTGCAATCACGAAGCGCGTTTGGACGGCGACTAGAATTCAGTCGTTTGCGATCCATCACTCGAACGGCGCCAGCGAAACGACTGTTAAGCGCTGTCTGGCGTTCTGATAGTAAGCGTCGAATGCTTCGCGCAGACGTTGCCCAATCACCCATCGTCGCAATAGCGGCAGCGCCCGGTCATAGGTCAACGCGCGGTATGGATGATTCTCCGCTACGTGAACTTGCCGCAGCTCGCTCGTCGTGGGTGCAAGCATCGGTGCGATCATGCGGTCCAGATACAGTCCGGCTCGGGCACGGCGGCGAAAGACGGCTGAGACCTCGCCTTCACTCATGCCCTCGAGTCTTGCCGCGCGAGCGAGCACCTCTTGGCCACCAACGCGATCGAGGAGAATTCTCCGCGCAACCTCGGATTGCTCCGCGATTGCGCGTTCGGTTGCCGGCGGGTCAACACGCAGAGCTGCCAATAGCGTCTCTGCAATGTGCCGCTCGGTCGCGGCATGCAGATGTCGCTCCGCGTAGGGGCGTTCCGCGTCCACGGGGTACTCACTGTCCGATAGCGCTTCGAGACGCGCTTCGAACGCCAGTTCCCTCTTGAAAATAAACCTGGGCGACTTTAAACCACCGATCTCGGGCGCGGCAAAACGAACCACAGCCCGATCGATAAGATACGCGGAGGGCTCCGCACTCACCTGCAATGGCATCAGCAGGATGCAGAGCAGTTGGATGCAGATCCGCCGCGCTCGATTCAAGTACTGCTGCCCCCGAGATCGTCCGTAATTGGATCGTCGCGTTCGGCCGGATTGAAACAAGATCCCTCTGCGCCACCAGTGTCTTCTCGGTTGGCGTACGTTCGCGAGGCTCGCCTAGCTTTGACGAACTCCGCAAACACGAGCACCTTCTCGAGATCACGTCCACCTAATGTGTCAGTGATTTCCTTGAGCTGGCGCCGCAATTGATCGGAACCGCGTGCGCGGCGCCCTGCGTTGGCAGCATCGGGACTGCTTGCCGCTGGTTCGCTCGGCTGCGGTGGCTCCGCTACGAATACGGGCCTGGGCACTGGATGCAGCGCGTGAGCGCTGAGCCAAGCCTCCATAAAAACGCGTAAGCGTTCGCTGCGGAATGCGAACCAACGCTCCCGTTCCTGGACATGTCCCATCAGCACGTCCTTGAAGCGCCGAAATGCACCCTTGCCGTCGATGGCAGATAGGAGCTTCTGCCGCAGGTCCACCTCTTCGACCAATGGAATGAATCGCTCCATCCATCGATATTGTTCCCGAGAGCTGACCGGTTCGACGCGCATGTATTCGGTGTCGGACGCGATACGAGAGTGCATCTCAGGATCGGCGATTCCATCCACGACCCGAAGCACTTCGCCCGTTTTTAGATGGAGATAGCTATGGACCTCGGGGGCATTGTTCTCAAACGCATCCTCGAGAGCCTCCCAATCGATGGGCACGTCGCGCGGAGATGCTGATTGGTTATCCGTCGTCGGATTCTCACCGTCCGTCATGAAGCCTCTGATGATTACAAAGTCGCAATAAAGCTCCGGACACCGATTCGTTGCCGAAACGATCAAGCCGGCAATTTGGCTAGCCAGCCGAAGCCATGCGTAAGGATAGAACGAAGCCCAGTGGCTGGTCACCCGTCACGTTTGCTTAATCGTCGGATTGCGTCAGCCAGGCCCTGAGCCGGTTTATCAAGCGCCGGTCGCTCAATCGGTTGGTTAGTGCAGCGTTGTCCGTCCGGTTTGTTGGCCGATACATTGAGGCCACTAAAGTCACGAGCCCAATCTGCCGAGTCTTGTCCCAACTTCGGAGGCCGAGTAGCGTAAGGACCGCACACTATGGCGCGTCTGCTGCTCGCGACACCCGAAGGCAACCAAGTCGTCGAGCTCGTGGCTCACAACTCACTGGGACGCCATCCAGGAAACACGATTCAGCTGCTTGACCGAATCGTATCCAAGGAACACTGCGTGATCGAGCAGCGTGGGGAGTTGTTCGTCCTGCGCGATCTCGGAAGTCTCAACGGCACCTACGTCAATGGAGCTCGCGTAATCGGCGAACGGGCGTTGCACTCTGGCGACGAAATCGCGTTGGGTGACACACGGGCGCGTTATGAGCAGGACTCTGGTGCGGCCGTCGCGGCGTCGAAAACACCCGCGACTAACTCGGCCGGGGCTGGGTGGAGCTTGGCGAACCCGTCCGTAGCTAGCACCGGCGTGTCGGCGGCGCGCGGACCAGAGCAGCCCTCAGGCACGCCCAGCTTTGGCGTCGCACCGGCTCCCCTAACCTTTGCCTTTGGCTCGATTCCGTCGCTTGCGGATCAGAGTCCAATGCCATTCGCGCCAGCGATGCCCCCGGTTAGCACTCGACGGGTTGATGTCAGTGATCGGGCACGCGCAATTGGAACGCAGATTGCCGCCGCACAAAAGGGGTTTCTCCCGTACGACCAAATCCATAAGAATCCGCAGCAATTGGCTGCTGACTACGAGCGGCTACGCCTGAGTCATGAACTCTCGCGAGAAATCGCGCTCGAGCGCGATTTGCCGACATTGCTCGATAAAATCCTTCAGACCATCTTCAAGTTCATTCACGCAGATCGGGGAGCAATCTTCCTGATGGCACCCACGGGCGAGCTCGTGCCTGCTGCGACGCGCAGGAGAGACGGAACCGACCAGCCCATTACCGTTTCCTCGACGATCCTGAATCACGTCATCAAGGAACGAGCGACCGTCCTCACCCACGACGCAGCGATGGACTTCGCTGCATCGAAGGGCAAGAGCATGATTCTGAACCGAATCAGCTCGGCCGTTGTGGCGCCGCTATTGCACAACGATGAGGTGCTCGGAGTACTGTGGCTGGACAGCGAATCACTGGCCCAGTTTCAGCAGAAGGACATGGAGATTGCGACGGCTATTGCGGCGCAGGCCGCCATGTTCATCGAGATCAATATCCTGGCAAAGAAGATTGAGCAGGAGATCGTCAATCGCGAACGGTTCAGTCGCTTGCTTTCGCCCAACGTGGCGGAACGAGTGCTGTCGGGTGAGCTCGAGGTCAAAAAAGGCGGACAGCTGGTCCCCGAATGCACGGTATTCAACTCGGACATCCGCGGCTTTACCCGCATGAGCGAGGGCGCTCCCCCCGAAAGCATCGTCGAGATGCTGAACGAATACTTCGAGCTAATGGTCGAGACGGTCTTCAAGTACGAGGGCACGCTCGACAAGTTCATGGGCGACGGCATCATGGCGCTGTGGGGTGCACCCGTGGTGCATCCGGATGACCCGGCGCTCAGCGTTGAATGCGCGATCGAGCAGCTGGAAGTATTGGCGCGATTCAACAAGCATCGCGAGGAATTCGGGCTTCTGCCGCTCGGAATGGGTATTGGCATTCACACGGGCCCGCTCGTGGCCGGTTACATTGGAAGCTCGAAATCACTCTCGTACACGGTCATTGGCGATACCGCGAACACGAGTGCGCGCTTGTGTGGCATCGCCCAAGCCGGGCAAATCTTGGTCAGTGAGCAAACCCTTTTGCGCCTCGGAACCCGATACGTCGTCGAGGAGCTACCGCCAGCGCATCTCAAAGGGAAAGAGAAGCCTTTCCGAGTGTTTGACGTGCGGGGCCGCGCGCCCTTAGTGGGCGTAGGCAGTGCACTCGGCCCAACGCTTGACGGCCACTGACGTAAGCATCTCCGTTGGCCTCCGTTGGCGCGGAGGGGCTGGACGAATCCGCGGTCTAGCGCCAGCCTACGAGCGTCGATGTCACATGTCCTGACCTTCGAACGGTCCGTTGTAACGTTGCTCACCCGAATAGAGGAACTTCGGCTCTCGGCCGAGGCCGATCCAAGTATCCGAATGGAAGTGGAGCAGCTCGAGGTCCACGCATCGGACCTGATCCGTCAGCTCTACTCAAACCTGACGCCGATGCAGAAGGTCTTGCTGTCGCGGCATCCCAATCGACCATTCTCGCTGGACTATGTGAACCGGATCTTTGCGGAGTGGGTCGAGTTGCATGGCGACCGTAGGTTTGCCGATGACCCCGCTATTGTCTCTGGGCTCGCGGGTTTTCACGGGCGAAGCGTTGTTCTGGTCGCACACCAGAAGGGCAGAAACACGCGAGAGAACCTCCAGCGCAACTTCGGCATGCCCAATCCGGAAGGGTATCGCAAAGCCCTGCGACTTTACGATCTGGCAGATCGCTTCCAGTTACCCATCGTCACGCTCATCGACACGGCTGGCGCTTATCCCGGGATCGGCGCGGAAGAGCGCGGCCAAGCTGAAGCCATCGCTGCATGCCTCGAGCGCCTCGCCACGGTTCGGGTCCCGGTCGTGAGCGTCGTGATAGGAGAAGGCGGTTCGGGCGGAGCCTTAGCGCTCGGTGTTGCGAATCGTGTCCTCGTCCTCGAGTATGCTTATTATTCCGTGATCACGCCGGAGGGTTGTGCGGCCATTCTGTGGAAGGACGCAGCCAAGGCGAGTGAGGCTGCGGCACGGCTCAGGATCACGGCTCGTGATCTATTGGAGCTAGGCGTGATCGACGAGATTGTCCCAGAGCCGCTTGGGGGCGCGCATCGAAACCACGATGAGGCTGCGCGACACGTGGACGGCGCGTTGCTTAGGACGCTCACGGAGTTGGAGGCGATGGATGGTGAACAGTTGCGCGAGGATCGCTACGCCCGATTTCGCCGCATGGGAGCGTTCATCGCCTGAGTCGCGACGGACCGACATCTAATTCAGAAGTCGCCGGCACGGGAACCCACGACGGCTCATTCCTGGTGCGTTCGGAATTTTCTTCTGAGGGTGCTCCGGCTCGGCTGCTGCGGTGTATTTCGTATTGGTGCAATCGGGGCGCCCGCACCGCACCGCACTCAGTATCGGTTGAAGCTATGATCGCACCAATTTCGACGGCCGGCACTCGCGAGCAACTTACTTCGTCGGCCAGACGAACGCAGAGAGCCGCACCATTGGTGTGGTCGTCCATCGAGGGGTCGCTGCTTGACTGGGGGAACGGGTCTGCGCAAACTCTCGACGACGATGAAGCCAGCGACGGATCCATTCACTTGTCTATTACGGACAGCGCTGGCTGTTGCTTCGTCCGTAAGCTTCCTAAGCTGCACCTTAATAACCGACGCGGACAGGGAACAGTGCGTTGTGGACACAGATTGCCTGGAGCGCGGCGATGCCTTCAAGGCGACCGTTTGTCAGGAGTCCCAGTGCGTCGCTGATCCCGCTTGGGCGTGCCTGCAAGACCAGGGGGACTCGAGCGATCCCGGGCCTTTTACCGTCCGCCTACCACTCGTCAGCGTTCTTGATCAATCGGCGATGGCAGGCGTCACTGCTGTGATGTACCGCAAGATCGACGTGGCGAGCAGCAACCCGATCAGCGCCCAAGCGGTGAGCGACGCCAACGGAGTCGTCGAATTGAGCGTCGAGAAAGGTTTCGACGGCTACGTCAGCCTAAGCCATCAAAGCATTGGGCCGTCACTCTACTTCTTCAATCCGCCAGTCCGGCGCAGCGAGACGGTGTCGCCGATCCGACTTGCATCGATACCGGTGGTCGCAGCGCTCTTCCAGCAAGTTGGAAGGACTTACGACCCAAACCAGGGCGTCGTCATTCTTACCGCAGAAGACTGCCAGTCGAGACCGCTGAGTCAGGTCAGCTATACCGTACCCAAGTGGAGCGCGAGCACGGCCGTGTTCTATTCCGTGGACGGACTTCCGACGACTTCGACCTCTGCCACGGACGGCAGCGGCTATGGCGGGTTGATTGGCCTTCCACCTGAAACCGTCGCGATCTCTGCGACTCATACAACACAGGGTAGTATCGGTGGCCTAAGCCTGTTCGTTAGGGCTGGGGCACTGAGCTACTCTCGGATGGTGCCAAGTGTCCGACGTTGAGCGCAACGCCAGTTCGCCCCGAATTCCCGCCATAATTGGGCGCTATGAGATCGTCTGCAAGCTCGGCGTGGGCGGCATGGCAGACGTATTTTTGGCGCATCAGCCGGGGCCCTTCTCCGCAAGCAAATTGGTCGTTATCAAGCAGCTCAGGCCAGGGGTGCTGGAGGACGATCAGTTCATTCACATGTTCGCGGATGAGTCGCGCATCGCCGTCCGCCTCAATCACCCGAACGTGATTCACACGTATGAAGTAGTAGCCGAAGGCAGTGACTACTATCTCACACTCGAGTTCCTCGACGGCAAGTCTTGGTATCAGGTGTTGAACCGCGTGACTCGAGAACGGCTTCCCCTCGACCTGCACGTCTGGGTGTTAACCCAGGTACTGTCGGGTCTGCAGTATGCGCACGAACTCAAGGATTTCGACGGTACTCCCCTTGGTATCGTGCATCGCGACGTGAGCCCCTCAAACGTCTTTGTTACGTACGGCGGCGAAGTCAAACTGCTCGATTTCGGGATCGCCAAGTCCGCGAGTGCCATAGCGTCGACTCGCGACGGGATCATCAAAGGCAAGCTCGGCTATGCCGCACCGGAACAGTGCCTTTCGCAGTCGATCGACGGCCGCACCGACGTATTCGCCGTCGGTGTGATGCTATGGGAGGCAATCGCCCGACGCAGGCGATCGACAGGGGAAACCGAGTCGGGCACGTATCAGGCGCGAATTCAGGGAACGGAACCTAGCATCGATCAAGTCTGTTCCGATGCACCGAAAGCACTCGTCGCCGCGTGCAACAAGGCACTTGCGCGGACCCCCGAGCAACGCTTCCAGTCAGCGGTGGAATTCCGGCAGGCACTGGAAGACTACCTACGGGGAACGGGTTGGGTTGGGGGAAGCGAACGACTAGGTCAGTTCATGCACGAGAATTTCCAAGACGATTTCGTCGCGATGCGCCAACGCATCGACGAGCACTTGGGGAGCAGTGCACGCTCGCTGACCTCATCGCATCGGGAGTTCTCGGACCAAGTCACGGAACAAGGCCCCACCGCCACCCGCAGCGGCAGCGCGGCGTTTGCGCAAGTGTCCAGCTCCAGCGTTCGGGCCCAGCCGGCGTCGAGAGTCAATCACCGAGCGCGCACGATTGGATTCGGGCTGTTGGCAGTGCTGGCGGCAGTCGGCGGCGGGTTGTACCAGTATTCGTCGTCGCAACGTCAGCCTCAGACTCACCGCAATTATGCCGCATCGGTGGCTTCACCTCACGCCCCGCATGACGCAGCACCGCAGGCGAACGCGGAGTCGCCACCTGCGGCCCAACCCGTCGGACAGGTTACGGTCGCGCTCATAGCAACACCTAGCACGGCGATGCTCTCGCTCGATGGTCGCCGGATCTCTAATCCATACCGAGCCGCTCACGGCCGGGATGCAGTGCCTCACCACTTCACGGTGTCGCACCCCGGTTATCAGACGATCGAGCGCGAGCTAAGCTTCGATTCGAACATCGAGCTCTCGGTGGCCCTGACCGCACAGGCGGTATCTCGACGCAGCGCAAAGGCGGAACGCGAACCCAATCCGCCCCAGGCCAATCCTCCCGTCTCAACTCCTCGCAATGCCCAGCGATCGACGGGGCAAAGCCAGACCTCTGCCCCACAGCCTGGAGAAGACTTACGCGGAACGAACCCCCGATCGAGTGCGCGCGCGCTCGACGAAACGGATCCATACAAGCGATGAGAGCGAGCACTCTAGCATTGGTCCTGACCGCCCTCACTACGACACCACTGGCGGTAGCGAAACCTAGTGGCACCGTCGTGCAGCACGCCGAACCGACCTCGGCGCCAACCGAGGAGGCAAGCTTTCGCTTCCAGCGCGGCGTGTCTCTCTATAAAGAGCGGAGTTACGACGCGGCCCTGGCCGAATTCAATCGAGCCTATGAATTGGCTCCCGACTACCGGGTACTTTACAACATAGCCCAAGTCCAGGCTGAGCGAGGGGACTTCGTTGCCGCCGTGAAGTGCTTTCGTCAATATCTCCAGGACGGCGGCACTGCGATTAGCGACACTCGCAGCACCGAAGTAAGAGCGGAGATCGCGCGGTTGCAGGCCCGCATCGCGGAACTGCACGTAGCGGCGAATGTCGATGGTGCGGAGTTACTCATCGACGGAGAACCCGTCGGAACCCTGCCCATGGCCGCGATTCCGGTCAACGCAGGGGCGCGACGCATTACCTTGCGAAAGAAAGGGTACGAGGTCGCGGAGCGCAGACTCATGCTCACGGGTGGTGAAACGACGACCCTCCAACTAACGCTCCAGAACGAGCCCGGGGCACTGCCCAACCAGGGTACGAAAGTGGGAACGAACGCTCAATCCCTCACTCAAGCACCGAGCGGTGACTCCAGTAATCCCGGCCTTTGGATCTCACTGGCCGCGGTGGGCGTTGCCGGTACCGCGACGGCGGTGTTTGGCGTCTTGACTCGCAGAACTGACGACCAACTGAGTGACGAACTCAATCGCTATCCCGCGTCGCCTTCCTCGATTGACGATAAGCGCCGACAGCTCAAGCAGCTGACGTTGCTAACGGACGGGTGCGGCGCTCTGACGTTGATTGGGCTTGGGGCGACCATCTACTTTGCTGCAACGGGAAAGACGAGCGTGGAGCCAAAGCGAAGCCAGCTCATGCTGCAAACTTCCCCGATGAGCCTTGGAGTCCGCGGCGCTGGTTGGCAGGTCACGGGTCAATTCTAGGGCGCCGAACGGATTGATTCACGCAACGAAAGCCGCGCGTGGCTGCCGTCCCTGTCGGCAATCGTCAGTGCGTGGTCGTCATGCCGTACAAATCGACTTACTTCTTGCGCTAGCCACAATCGACTCTCTTCTTGCGCTAGCCACAATCGACTCTCTTCTTCGCATGTAGCTCTACGCAACGGTTCTCGGATCGCCGCGTAAGCTACGAACACTGCGACCGACGATTGGTCACTTCTTCCGGACTAGACTGGGCAGCTTCAGATCGTGCAAACTGCAGATGAATTCGTCGGGTCTGCGGCGCCCCACGCCTACACTCCCGTGCCTCGTTTGGCCGCTCAAACCGTGATTCGTTTGTCTACCGGTCGAAACATAAACCATTGAATCCACTTGTGTTTTCATTCCGTCCTCAGAAGGATCGACGATCTCTGAATCGGATTGGGCGCAGCTGGCCACTCATCACGTCATGGGCCAAGAGGCATCCGAAATCGACGCGGTCGCGCCCCGGGTGGCGTGCCACGATCGGAATTCGAAGTCCTTGAACCTTCCGGCCCTTTACCTCGAATACTTCGATCTCGTGTGGCGCAACCTCCGACGTCTGGGTGTGCCATCGTTGTCCTTGGACGACGCGGTGCAGGACGTGTTCTTGGTGGTACATCGTCGACAAGGCGAGTTTCTCGGGCAGTCGAGCACTAAGACGTGGATCCTCGGCATTGTGTTGCGCGTCGCGCATGATCACCGCCGCAGCCAACGACGGCATTCGGCACGCGTCGCCAAGTACGCCGAACAAACCATCCAGCAAGAAGACGTACCATGCCCGAGTGATCACGTGGAGAGGCGTGAAGCGGCCGCTCTCGTGCGGAGCATTCTTGAACGTTTCGACGAGCAGGAGCGCAATGTCTTCGTTCTGGTCGAACTCGAAGAGATGAGCTTGCGCGAAGCGGCTGAAGCTACCGGACTATCGTTGTCCACCTGTCAACGGCGTCTCGTCGCCGCAAGACGCGCATTTGACGCGGCCTTGGCTCTGCACAGAGCACCACCAGTGAGGAGTGCGCCCCATCATGACTGAACTGAGCCCAGAAGCGCGTCGCCTCTTGGGGTTAGCCCGTCGCGGCGACGACCCTCTCGAAACGGATCGGTTGCGAGTGAATCACCGCATGGCCCAACGATTGGCGCTCGCGGCGGGGTTCGCCAGTGCGGCACTCGGAACGACCAAAGCAGCCACCGGCGCGGCGGCGTTCTCGACCCTGCTCGGCAAGGGCATTCTGACGGGTGTGCTCGTCACGGCCGCGGCATTCGGCACGTGGAAAACCGCCGAACACGTCGTTTCACTTCGTGAGGCGAATCGGACCACGTCGATTGCGCGTCATCGGGATCTACCGAAGAGTGTTCGCAGCATCGGTGGACAGCACACCGCTTACGCGCAGGAAAGCGTATCGGAGCAAGCGCAGCTCGCCGAGCAAGCAGGTGCGGAAACGGAACGACACCTGCCGCCGAAACCAGGTTTGGCCCAAGCGACTAAGCCACCTTCGTCGGCAGAAATCGTCGACCACTTGGCGCGACCCTCTATGCGCGAAGCGGACGCGTCGGCGCAGAGTGCCTTGCCGGACAACGCCACTGGCACCGCTCGGTCAGGGCTTCGAAGCTCAGCTCCCGCTGAGCACCCGAACACGGTAATGGAGGATCCCCTGTCTGCGGAGAGCGCCGCGCTCCGTGCGGTTCAGTACGCGATCAATAGTGGTGACATGGCGCGGGCGCTGCGTTTGCTCGATGAGCAAGACGCGACGTATCACACCGGTGCCTTGGTGCCCGAGCGCGCCGCGGCCCGAATCGTTGTACTATGCAAGCAATCACGGGAGTTGGAGGCGCGACAGCTAGCGCAGCGCTTCCAGCGGCGTTTCGCGAATTCGCCGTTGATTGCACGCGTGAACAATGCGTGCGCGTCAGGTCTAGGTACAGCCGAGCCGAGCACGGGGATCCCACCGCGATGAAACGCTTCGTCCAACGCTGGCCACTCATCAGTCAATACCGAGTCATCGGAAAGGAGATGCGGCGAATGTTTACTTACAGTTCTCGTGGTTCCCGTTCTAGGGGCGGTCTGGGCACCGGAATCTTGGGATTCGTAATGGTTGGGGTGGCCGCCGCCTGCAGCGGCAATGTGCAACTCGATCCCCATCAGACCAGCGCTGGCGGCAACACCGCGCAAAGCAGCAACACGAACGCCGTGGTCACGGGCGGCAGCGTCGCGCAATCGGAGTTGAGCCGAGGTGGCAGCGTCGCGCAATCGGAGTTGAGCCGAGGTGGCAGCGTCGCGCAATCGGAGCTGAGCCGAGGCGGCAGCGTCGCACAATCGGAGTTGAGCCGAGGTGGCAGCGTCGCACAATCGGAGCTGAGTCGAGGCGGCAGCGTCGCGCATTCTTCGGGGCAAGGAGGCAGTCGCGTCTTTTCGACCGTGGACTGCGGACCCATCACGTGCGCCCGCGCCGTCAACTGCGTCGAGACTTGCGGCGGCCCGGTGTTGCAGAGCGGATGCTGCGAGTGCCCAACCGGAACCTTCGACTCGATCAATTGCCAGGGCGCGGGCGGGGCTGGCGGGCAGTCGCAGGTTTCAACCGGCGGTGCGAATAGCGTCGGTGGTCAATCGTCGTCGAGATCTGCCGGCGGCGCTGCGACAGGCGGAACCACGGGAACGCGGAACGGGGTCGAGTGTACCAAGGACCAAGATTGTCAACTCACGGGTGACTGCTGTGGTTGCCACTCGCTGCCGCTCGATGGCCACTCTGACTGCCCAATGATGTGCGCGACACAGGCCAGCTGCGATGGTGTAAGCTACCTGACTCAGAAGGCCGAACCAGGTTGCATTGGTGGACGTTGCGCGTTGAAGCGCAACTGCGACGATAGCCTCGTCGTGTGCAAGATGGCCACCCCCGTGTGTCCGGCAGGCAGAGTCCCGAGTGTGACCGCTGATGGAACCTGCTGGGACGGCGACTGTATCAACGCGGAAGAGTGCTCCGAGGTATCGAGTTGTAGTGTTTGCTCGGGCAACAACCTGATGTGCGTCTACTCAAATGGAGCCCGCGGCGTAGCCCATTGCGTCAAGGAACCATGGCCGTGTGCAACGAACAGCCTTTGCGCGTGCTACGGGGCGCTCTGCAACGGCGTGGAGCCGTGTGCAGCCCGGGAGTTCGGCAACTACGGCCTCTCCTGCGGCAGGGGTTGAGCGCATTGGCGTGCGGGGGCGAAGCTCAAAGGCCGAGTTCGCTCGCACGCACCCAGAAATGGCGATCGCCGATCGGCACGACGTCGAGTTGCTTGGGTAACACGCTGGCCCAACCAACCAC
>JBLNFG010001103.1:0-5065 GCA_050263495.1 Myxococcales bacterium
AGAAGGCACGGCTGCGTTACGTCCGCGGCCTAAATGTAAATGCGTTGACTCACAGCGCGTAGCGTTGGTTTGCTCAGGAACGCGCTGGCGGAAGCTGCGGGTTCGATGCTGCAGTGCCCGAAGAGTCCTTGGATCCTTCGGGTGCCGGGAAGTTCAGTTCGTGTTCGACGATGTAGAGCGGACGGCGTTTGATTTCTTCGTAGATGCGGCCCACGTACTCACCGAGTACGCCCGTCATCAGTAACTGAGCTGAAGATCCGAGCGCGACAGCAAACATGATAGTGGTCCAGCCCGGTACCGTCCCAGTACCGAACAGCTTCGCAATGACAGCCCAAGTTCCAATGCCAACGGCGCACACCCCTGCCAGCACCCCTAACCACGTAGCGGCTCGCAACGGTAACACCGAAAAAGAAGTGATGCCGTCAATGGCGAACTGCAGCATCTTGCGTAGTGGGTACTTGGTTTCGCCGGCAAAGCGCGGGTCTCGATCGTAGTAAACCGCCGTCTGACGAAAGCCGATCCAAGCGACCATGCCGCGCACGAATCGATGGCGTTCGCGTAGCGCACGCAACGTCAATACGACGGGGCGGCTCATCAAACGAAAATCGCCGGCGTCGATGGGGATCCGCACGCCGGTGACTGCACGCAGAATCCGATAGAACAGCGCGGCCGTAGCCAGCTTGAACCACGTCTCACCCTTTCGTTTGTTGCGAACGGCGTAGACCACGTCGAACCCTGCTTGGAACTGCTCAAGCATGGCCGCTACCAACTCCGGTGGGTCCTGAAGGTCGGCGTCCATGACCACCACCGCTTCGCCCTCGGCGCGGTCGACCCCCGCCGTGATCGCCACTTGATGCCCGAAGTTGCGTGAAAAGGCCACGACGCGGTAACGCGACTCGATACGCGCTAACTCGAATAGCAACTCACGCGTGCGATCTTTCGATCCATCTTCGACGAACACGACCTCCCACTGCTGCCCAATTCCCGGTACAGCGCCGAGAAATGCCCGCAAGCGCCGGTCCAGCTCGGGTAGCGTCTCCTCCTCGTTATAAACCGGAATGACCAAGGACAGTTTGGGACGACTCATCGCGTCGCGTATATACAACGTACCTGGCACTGCGCCGTACTCTGGATTACCAGTTGCGCGTCGAACCTGGAATTAAGAGTCATCCCGGCGCATTGCCGGCGCAGTTGCCATCCGGCTAAGGGGCTGGAAGCCAGAGTCCCCCTAGTTGGTAGACACTCGGAACCAAGGCAAACGCCCACGCGATCACAGCGGCATGGGCGTGCCCGCGCGTCTGAGCCGTTGCGCGAAGTCTGCCAAGCGTCGTCACGCTCGCAACGAAACCCAGCACGACGAAATGCGCCAGAGCGCCTGCCGTGAAGGGGAATTTCGGGGAATGCCCAGGCCCGACCAGACCAAAGACTACCCCCGGCACAACCCAGAGCACCCAGCGTTTGCCGCAAACCGGAAGGAACGCAAATGGCACAAGTAACGCCAGCCAGAACTGTAGCCCCTGCAGTTCGAGCCACTTTACTAGAACGTACGCGGGATTAGAGAAAGCAATTATCGCCGTCTCAATCAATCCTACCGGGCGAGCTCCCCACATTCCCCGAAAATCGTAACCGTACGCGTCTCTCCCGAAAGACGGTAAGAAGGCGAACGCGACGAGCCCGAAGTACACCAGAGCACCGAGCGCTAACAATCTGCCGCGTTGAAGATTGCTCGTTGAGAACGTCAGGTAGATCCCAAAACACACGAACCACAGCGCGGCTTGTTCGTGCACACCTACGGTAAGCAGCGATAAAAGGAGTGCGCGCCTGATCCGGTTGCGGTCCCATTCGGCCGTAGCCCAGAAAAAAAGTCCTGCTGCGAGTCCCAGGGGGACGAGTTCGGCGTGACCCAGAGTGCGCAGCATTGGCATCGAGAGATAGGCAAGTGAAACGAACAACGCCAGCGCGGACCCTACGTGGTGTTTTGCCCAAAGATAGAGTGGGAAGGCTGCAATGGACACCCCCGTGGCCCACAGAACCAAATGAACATTGCTCGGCGGGCGAAAGGCCTTGATGATCGCGAAGGGCAATCCCAGCCAACCTCCGTGACCAAGTAGGATGAACGCTTGGCGCACCGAGGTCGAAGCACTGGGGGCCGGAGTAACTCGCGACGCTGTGAGGGTGGGATCGAGCCATACACCGCGCGCCACGATGAAAATGATCACAGCGAAGAGGATGAACAGCGGGGCAAGGACGCGCAGGGAGGCCGGAAACATCGACTTCACAGAGCCCATCAATGTCTCGAGTTGGGAGGTGCTTGAGCTACATCCGTGGAGGCCACGAAAGCCCTTTTGGGAAACGCGAATCGACCACCAGACGACGAGCGTTGCCACGCCGGTCGAGATTAGGAACATGAGCGTCCGTGTCTTCCAGAGCGTCGGATGCAGCAACACGGGCACGAACCCGATCGCAATCAACCACGACCAGCGCTGCGCAAAGCGCTCGAGGAACGAGAGATGGTGGTGGGGTCTGGGTTTTAGCAGAGCCGTCAGCAGCCAAAGCGCGACCCAAACAATCGCCGGTGTGATGAGGCAGACCAAAATCACCTTCCGATCGGAGTTTGGGATCTTGTTCGTGCCCACGAACTCAGTGATCCGCGACCACAACCAGAGGGTATTAAGCGCGAAACCAACAGAGGCGCCTTGTGCAGCGAGCAATGCCGATGCCCGAACCAGTCTAGTCAGCGCAGGGAGACTCGCGTCGATGCTACTTCCGGCCATGTTTCGATCCGCCCAGACGTGTGATGATAGATCCGTTCTTCTCTGTCGAATGGCCACGCTTCGCCAGCACGAACTCGCCGCGCTGAGCCAGAATGCCGAAGGTATCGCGCTCGAGCTCTTCGAGTACGTTCTCCCGCTCGTGCGAAGGAGATGGCAGCCGGAATAGTATGTAGTCAGCGTCGAAGACTGCGATACGCAAGGTGTAGGCATCAGGTCGGTTCGAGACCTGAGGCACGATATTCTCACTCGCTGCAACCTTTGCCTTGGGGGGTACCATGGCAATCAGCGCATTCAGATCCGCGCGACGTCTGTAGTCGGAAGCGTCCGAACCAAAGTGGTAACGACCAAAGCCGCCCATCGTGTTGTCGTTCTGGAACATCGCGCCGTACTGATAGCTGGTGGACAAAATCGCGACCGCCAGCGCAGCGATCCACGACCCCTTCCAGGCCGACGTTCGTACCCCTGCACGAATTTGCTGGTCCATCCAACGCAGATTCAAGAGGCTTGCCGGGAACAACTGAGCGATCCAATACGAGGTGTACTGAAAAGAGATCATCAGCAAGGGTGGGTACTCGGTCGACAGCAGCGTGAACAAGAAGCCAGGCACCGCAGCCCAGAGTCCAATTGGTCTGCGCAACGGCAAGAACGCCAGAGGCAGCGCGACCTGCAGGAAGTACACCAGCTTCTGCCGCTCCATCATCGTGGAGAGCGTGTACAGCGGATTGCTGAGGATCGTCTTGATGACCCCGTTGAAACCGCGGTCGCCTTCGGGAATGAGTAAGCGGTACTGATGCACGAAAGCGTCGCTGCCGCCCATTGCCTTGTGCATCACGACGCCCTTCATCACGACGAAGTAGGCGCCGCCGACGATCAGCAGGAACAACCCGTCCTTTGGGCGTCTGCCTGATAGCAGCATGAGACCGCCCAAGAAACCGAGGCCCACTGCGACGTCCTCACGGATGCTCAAGGTGAGGAGCACGAACAGCGTCGCCCAGACCCACCGTCGAGACTCAATGAAGTAGACCACGAACCACATGAAGAATGGTCCGAGTGGGAGGTAATGAAAGTCGTACAGGTTCGAGCCGTGCAGGCCCGGATAGAGCAGGTAGCAAAGGGAAACCATTGCTGCCTGCCAGTGCCCAACGTAGCGTCGCCCCAAGAAGTAGAGCGGGATGGCAGCGCCGCCCAGCAAAATGGCTTGAATTAGCAGGAGTGTCTCGGCGTTCGGGCGAATCGCATAGAAGGGCACCAAGACGAACGCAAACCAGGTCGCGTGAAATCCAAGATGCGACGCCGTGGGGCCACCGAGCGGAGATGACTTGAACAGCGGCTTTGCCCAATGCAAGACGTTCCAGACCAGATTGTCCTCGAGCCCCATGTCGAGGCTGGCGGACAAAACGTTACGGTGGTGCACGATGGTGTGATACGCAAAGAATGCTGCGTAGAACGCTGCGCCCGCCAACACCACGAGAGTCGCCGATGAACGCGGCAGAGCCGCAAACATCGAGCGAGTCGCCTCGAGCCAACGCTTCTCGCGCTGAATCAGGTCAGCGTATTTCGGGTGGCGTTGCAGGCGAAGTGGCGGCGCCGCCAAGGCGTAATGAACGACCGCTTTGGTGGCTAAGACGATGGTCAGGATGTAGAGAACGAGCAGGAGGTCACGTTCGGCCCAGATGCGCCACTGAAACAACGCTGGGACGAATGCGAGCAGGGCAATCGGGGCCGCTCGACGCACCCATAGATGAAGATAGCCCGAGACCTTCCGCCCCCAGAATACTAGGGCGATTGACAGTGCAATGCCGAGGATTGCCCCAACCTGCGCGACTTGCACAGGCTTGCCCCAGTGGAGTTGTAGCGGGACCGCGTCATTGCCTCGCACGAGTGCCGTGAGCGCGTCGTAGGAACGCACCTGCCACACGAAGAGCGAAAGCGAAAGCGTCTCGCAGGTAATCAGAAGCGGCGTCAGCCATGTTTCGAGACGCGGAGTCGTCGAGACAGCTGGCGCTAAGCCGCACGTATCATCCTCATAGCAATCGGATCCGACACGCATGCGTTACAACTCCGAACTCGATGAATTCATATCGTGCTAGGCTCCGATCCCAAAATGCTCGAGGAGAATCAATCGCCATCTACTCAAATGGAAGCCAAATTCGACGCATACGCGAAAGATTACGAACGGTTGCATGGCAATAGCATTGCAGCATCGGGCGAGCAACCGGCCTATTTCGCAGATTACAAAGTTGAGTGTATTAGCAGACTCGTTGGGCCCAACTTTGATCAGCCAATTCTCG
>JBLNFG010001104.1:0-3055 GCA_050263495.1 Myxococcales bacterium
CGATGGCGAGAGCCAACCGCACACGTCAATACTTGCGATTGGGGAACTCTTTGGCGGCGACCTCCTGCGGGAATACTCCTTCATCCGTCACGATGCGCTTCGGGAGTTGCTTGCCAGCAACAACGTCCTTCACGGCTGCCATGAGCTGCGGTCCGAGCAATGGGCTACACTCGACAGAGCAGTTCAGCTTGCCGGCAATCATGGCCTCGAACGCACCCTTCACAGCATCGATTGAAACAATGACGATGTCGGTTCCGGGCTTCAATCCGGCCTCTTCAATCGCCTGAATGGCGCCAATCGCCATGTCGTCATTGTGCGCGAATAGGACGTTGATGTTCTTGCCCTCGGCCTTGAGGAACGCTTCCATGACTTCCTTCCCTTTGGCGCGAGTGAAGTCTCCGGTCTGAGATCGGACTATCTGAAAGTTCGGCTTGCCTTTGATGACTTCCTCGAAGCCCTTCTTGCGGTCGATTGCCGGGGCGGAGCCGACGGTGCCTTGAAGTTCTACGATACGCACCTCTCCCGGTGCGCTCTTCATCTTCTCGGCTAGCCAGCGCCCCGCACGTCGGCCTTCTTCGACGAAATCGGAACCCATGAACGAAATCCAGAGCGAATCATCCTTCACGTCCACGGCGCGGTCGGTCAAAATGACGGGTATTTTTGCCGTTTTTGCCTCTCGCAGCACCGGCTCCCAGCCGGTTTCGACCACTGGCGAAAAGGCGATTACATCGACTCTTTGCGCGATGAACGAACGTATGGCTTTGATCTGATTCTCTTGCTTTTGCTGTGCATCCGAGAACTTGAGTTCGATACCCTCTTTCGCGGCGGCGTCTTTGATAGATTGACTGTTCGCCGTGCGCCACTCACTTTCCGCGCCGATCTGTGAGAAGCCAAGGGTGATCTGCTTCTTCTTCGAACAGGCTGTACCTACAGTTATTAGGGACAGAACCAGAAGTACCTTGAATAGTGACAGGAATTGTCTGCTCATCGCGCGTTCCTCGCGTAGGTTGTTGGGGTTAAGTGGGCTGCGATAGTCTGGGATTGGGTGCAGCAGTGACTTGCGTTAACGCTTCCGACTTCGATGGCGAGGCGACCAAAGCCGTGCACAACGAACGCCCGAGTCTATTGACCATAGTAAGCGTTCTTCCCGTGCTTACGGTCAAAGTGCTTGCGAAGGAGGTAGTCGGGTAATCGAGCTGAGTCGGGGTTGACTGCCTGGGTAATGTAGGCGAGCTTGGCAAGCTCCTCGAGCACTACGGCGTTGTACACTGCTTTGTCCGCCGTCGTGCCCCAAGTGAACGGACCGTGACCGGCGACGAGCACCATGGGCGTTTCCGCTGGATTGCGCGCCGCGAAGCAGTCGACGATTTGTCTGCCGGTTTCTGCCTCGTAGTCGCGCGCTGTGGCCTCCTCTGACATGAGGCTCGTACAAGGAACGTCGTCTGCGAGGTGATCGGCGTGAGTGGTGCCGTAGAGTGGAATTGGCAAGCGCGCCTGCGCCCAGGCGGTCGCATAGGTGGAATGCGTGTGTACGATCCCTCTGATCCCGGGAAACGCTCGATAAAGAACGATGTGAGTCTTGGTATCGGACGAGGGCCGAAGTTTGCCTTCGACCACCTTGCCGTCCAGATCCAGCACAACCAGGTCGGCTGCTGTGAGGACTTCGTACGCGACACCGCTCGGCTTAATGGCAAGTACCGCTCGCCCTTCGTCGAAAGCCGAGACGTTGCCAAAGGTGTAGATTGCGAGGCCGCGCCGTGGAATCTCCATGTTGGCCTGCCAGGCTTGCTGCTTCAAATCGGCGTAGATTGAGCCCATCGGATCCTCAACGCGCCTGTCGATATGCCGCGTCATTCCATCGCAGCATGTTCTTGAGCGCCGTCAGCTCCGTCCCAAACCCGATGCGGATGAACTCGACGCCGAGGATGTTGGCGAGATCTTCAAGTTGCTCGGCTGTCACTATTTGGCTGAACGACGTGTGGTGGGCCCCGCCCGCGAGCAACCAAGCCTGACAACCGCGCTTGAAATCCGGACGCGGGATCCACAGCGCTCGAGCGACTGGAAGCTTGGGCATGGAGTGTTCTGCCCTAACCGCGTCTGCTTCCTGCACGATCAGGCGCATGCGCCCTCCCATGTCGACCAGGGAAGCCGCCACGGCCTGTCCCGGTGCGGAGTCGAAAACTAGACGGCACGGCGCAGCCTTGCCGCCGATTCCGAGTGGATGCGCTTCGAGGGAGGGTTTGCCATCTGCGATCGATGGGCAAACCTCGAGCATGTGGGCCCCCAACACCCTTTCTTCGCCTGGTTCGAGGTGGTACGTGTAGTCCTCCATGAACGACACGCCGCCTCCTGTTTGACCTTTGGCCAAGACCTTCATCAGGCGAACGAGCGCGGCGGTCTTCCAGTCGCCCTCTGCCCCGAAGCCGAAACCCTCGGCCATCAGGCGCTGCACTGCAAGTCCTGGGAGCTGGACTAGCCCATGCAGGTCTTCGAACGTCGTCGTGAACGCGCCGTAGGCACCCTCGCGCAGAAACGCCCTCAGCGCAATTTCCTGCCGCGCTGCGTCTCGTAAGTTGGTTCGGAGCGCTCCGCCTTCGAGCAGCGGCGGGGCAACGGAGTATAGGGACTCGTATTCCTCAACCAGGTCGTCAACCTGGAAGTCTGCAACTCCCGCGATGCGTTCAACGAGATCACCAACGGCGAAGCCGTTGACAGACCAACCTAGTCGAATCTGGGCCTCCACACGGTCGCCGCCGGTGACTGCAACTTCACGCATGTTCATGCCGCCGAAGCGAACGATTTTGAGTGCTCGCGACTCAGCTACGGCACACGCAACGCGCGCCCAACTCTCAAGTTCCTTGGCGACATCGCTGTCCTGCCAATGACCCACCACGATTCTGCGTTCAATACCAAGACGCGCCGCAATGAACCCAAACTCACGGTCGCCATGCGCCGATTGATTGAGGTTCATGAAGTCCATGTCGATGTCGGACCATGGCAGCGCTCGGTTAAACTGAGTGTGCAAGTGTGCAAGTGGCTTGTGGAGCTGCGTGAG
>JBLNFG010001105.1:0-4941 GCA_050263495.1 Myxococcales bacterium
AACCCCACTCGAAAAAAGCGAGGGACACTCTTCGCTCTTTATAGGCCGAGATCAAGCGCGCAATACTCGGTACTTAGATTGCCTGTGCACCCCCGCATACGTCGGCAAAAAGCAACAGTGCATTGTCCGGGCGATCGGATTAGTGGGGTGTCCGCCCGTGCTGGTGAATGCTTCTTTCCTGGCGTATGACCCGCGCGTCGCGCCCTTCGAGGTGCCGACAGCGCAACTACAAGGAGACCGCTCGATGCGATACATCTCAAGCATTGCTCTTGCTCTGACTCTGTTTGGCTTGGCTGGGACCGCCAGCGCGCAAGGCTATGCTGCTCCGTTCGGGTCTAAAGGTCAGGTGACCTTTGGCGCGGAGCGCCTCTTCGGCTTTCATTGGGTTAAGAACAGCTGGGAACATCCCGACAACAGAACCGAAAGCAGTTCCGGCACGAGCGTTGGCTTTGGCTGGTACTTTGCCCAACATCTCCAGTTCAATCAGCCTCGAGTCGGCGTGGACTTCTTCATCACCGACGATATCAGCCTGGGCGGAGCACTCGGCTTCTTCTCGATGAGCGGCACTAGAAACTCCAATCTCGACGGCTTCATTATTTCACCTCGGGTCGGGTTCAACGTCCCAATCTCGGACGTCGTCAAGTTCTGGCCGAAGGTCGGATTGACGTTCATCTCCGTCGGCGATATCCGCGCCTTTGGCCTGAGCGGTGAGGCCAATTTCGCCTTCTTTGCGCGCCCCAATTGGGCCTTTCTCGTGACTCCAACCCTGGACCTTGCTCCGTTCGGGAGCCAGGACAACCCCGCGGGTCCGGACAGCGACTTCAGCAGCTACTCCTTCGGGGCCTCGGTGGGGCTCCTGGGCGTCATCTAGCTCTACCAGCCGTCTCTGCGCGGTCGCGCCTGCGGCGACCCGCCGGGGCGGACGGACCGCTCGAGGTACATGGGCGGCGAGAAAGCCCACAACGAGAAAGCCCAACAACGAGAAAGCCCAGTTGCTCGACCCCGGTACTCGAGCAACTTGCAGTAGATTCCGGCTACTTCCCGCCGTAGAGGCACACTTTGATGCGAGTGCTTCCGGCTGGATCGATTCCGCAGTAGAAGCCCTTGCAGCAATCCGAATCCTGCAAGCACTCCTGCACGTCCCCCTTGCCGTCTAGGCAACTAGGACCTTCAGGCAAGGCTTCTTGTTTGCGATCCTTGTATTCGGATTCTTCCTCTTGATCGCCAGAGGCAGAGTCTGAACTGCTGGAACTCCATTCCTTGAAGTCACTGTCCGACGATGAAGCCTTCTTGCCCGACTTGGACTGAGCACCGCAAGCGGCGAGCACAAATGCCAGAGATAGAACTAGCAAGCGGGACACGTGAACCTCCCACCGTTCGGAGCACGAGGAGAATCTTAATCCGAAGCGGACTTGCGTAAGCCTATCACAGAGCTTGTGGCTCGGATCGACGCATGCTCGAGTTTATTTTCGCCAGAGTGCCGGCCACAGCGAGCAAGCAACAACCTGGCACCCCGACGAGCAGGCGAGGGTGCTGTGCGGACCTGACGGAAGCCGAAGCGGGGACAGGAATCAGGGACTCACTCCTGAACATCAGGAAGTGGCGGAAGCCCTCGCGGTTCCACGAGAGGCGGTAATCTGTATGGTGAAAACAACTTTCAATTGTGCAACGTCCGAGCGTTGATGGTGGTGACAATGGCATCAGATATTCGGTAATTACGCATTGCCGCGAAAATTGCCTCGATTCTTTGCGTGACTGACGCCGGTGTCATGCGCTAGGACGGTCTCCATGTCCCGTCTCGGCTTAGGAATCGACATTGGAGCGGAATCGATCAAGCTCGCGCTGCTGGAGCAACGACCCAAAGAGCTGCGGATCCTGACGACCGCAGAGCGCCGCCATCAGAAGGAACCGGAGCGCGTCTTACGTGAGTTGTTAACCGAGCATTGCCTAACGGACGTCGAGCGGGTGGCGGTCACGGGTCGACTGCACTCTCTGGTTCGAGCTCACGCCGTGCCGACCAAGGCAGCAATGCGTCGGGGCGCGCGCCTACTTCGCCCAGAGCTTGACCGTATGACCCTGCTGTCGATCGGCGCGCACGGCTTTTCGGTTCTGGAACTCTCGGGCAATGGGCAGGACTATTTTCAGCAGAATTCGCGGTGCTCGCAGGGCACCGGGAATTTTCTGACCCAGCTAGTAGAGCGGTTTGGGCTGACGATCGAAGAGGCAAGCCTGCTTTGCGAAGACGTCGCTGACCCCTGCGCCCTTTCGGGGCGGTGTCCCGTGATTCTCAAGACGGACATGACTCACCTTGCAAACAAGGGTGAGGACAAGCGCCGCATTCTTGCCGGTCTCTACGATGCTGTGTGCGAGAACGTAGTGTCACTCATGCGACCGCGCTTTGCCCCACCGGACGTCGTGCTTGTCGGCGGCGTCACGCGCTCGAAGCGGATTCGCGCCAAAATCGGCGACTGGTGCCAAGCCCGCAATTTGCAGCTCTTGCCGGCCCGACCCAACGATGAGGCAACCGAAGCGCTTGGCGCGGCACTGTACGCCCTTGAGGAAAGCAAGGCGGTCCGGAGCGTACGCAGACTGGAGGCACTGTTTGTTGGTCGCTCCCACCATGCCCTCGATCGAGTTCCGGCCTTATCGGCATCGCTGGCTCAGGTGACCCGCATGCCCAAACTGGTGAACCTCGCGCGCGCTGGACATCGACGAGCGTTGCTCGGCCTAGATATTGGGTCCACGGGGTCGAAGGCGGTGGCGCTCGACGTGCAAGATGGCAGCCAAATCTGGGAAACCTACCTAAATACCGAGGGAGCCCCGGTCCAAGCCGCACAGCGTCTGCTTGCACGTTTTTCGGAACAGCTCGAGCCAGCCGTGGAGCTCACCGCAATTGGCGTGACAGGATCGGGCCGTGAGATCGTCGGTTCGCTCTTGCGGACCTGCTATGGAGACGAGCGTGTCTTTGTCTTGAACGAGATCGCGGCGCACGCTCGGGGAGCGTGCTCGATTGATCCAGAGGTGGATACCATCTTCGAGATCGGCGGGCAGGACGCCAAGTACATCCGCCTCGAGCAGGGCCGGGTCGTAGACGCGGCAATGAATGAAGCCTGCAGCGCGGGAACGGGTTCCTTTATCGCCGAACAGGGCAGCAAATTCGGCACAGAGGGTCTTAGCGTCGCGGAACTGGGCTGTCACGCAATGGAGTCGGACCACGGCGTCTCGCTTGGCCAGCACTGTTCCGTGTTTATGGCCGAGGTAATCGACGAAGCCATCGCCGCTGGCGAAGAACAACAAGCGATTATTGCTGGGCTCTACGATTCCGTAATTCAGAACTATCTGAACCGCGTCAAGGGCGCGCGCTCTGTAGGCAGCCGGATCTTCTGTCAGGGAATGCCGTTCAGTTCCGATGCGTTGGCCGCCGCTGTCGCGCGCCAAACGGGACGGCGCGTCATCGTTCCGCCCAATCCGGGTACGATTGGCGCGCTTGGTATCGCCCTTCTAGCACGCGACGAGAAGGCCACGGCCCTCGCGGACCAAGCCCCGCTCGACATATCTCGGTTCCTTGGCGCGAAAGTCTGCGCCAAGGAAACCATTGTCTGTCGCTCGACCAAAGGTTGCGGCGGCAGCGGGAACAAGTGTCGGATCGATCGACTGACCACCGCGGTAGACGGCATGGAAAAGCGATTCCTGTGGGGTGGAAGCTGCAGCTTGTATGACCGCGGCGCGGCACGAAAGAAGCTGCCAGATGGGGCGCCCGACCCGTTTCGCGAGCGAGAAGCGTTGATTGACGCAGTTGTCTCGGGGCTGAGCTCCAACGAGTCAGCGCCTCGAATTGCATTTCCCGACGAATTTGGCTTCAAGGGGTTCGCGCCGCTGTTTCTGACGTTTCTATCCGAGCTCGGGCTGCGCTGCCAGATGCTGCGCGAGTCCGATGGGCGGACGCTCCATCGCGGCATTGAGGGCGCTGGATTGCCTTACTGTGCCCCAATGCAGCTGATCCACGGCGCCTACTTCGAGCTCGCGGAGCAAGCGCCGGACTACTTGCTGCTTCCCATCTTTCAGTCGCTGCCTCGGGTCGTCGGAGAAGAGCACAGCACGCTATGCCCGATGGTGATTGCGAGCAGCGATATCGTGTCTTCACTCTTGGACACGAAGCGCTCCCAAGTGCTCCGACCCGTCATCGACTTCGATCAGGATGGCTACCGGGGCAACGCATTGCGTCGTTCCTTGCACGTCATTGCCGAGGCGGTGGGCCGCGTTGATCAGTTCGATGCTGCGCTCAGTCGGGCTGTTTTGGCTCAGGAGAAATTCGAGGACGAGTGCCGCAGCTTGGGACAGCGAGCTCTCTCGTATTGTCGAGAACACGACGTGGTGCCAGTCGCGGTACTCGGGCGGCCTTACACCATTTACAACGACGTCCTCAACTCGAACGTGCCAAGCTTGTTACGCAGTCTCGGTGCAGTTGCCGTTCCTGTGGACTGCCTGCCGGTGGACGAGCGTGCTCCACGCTACACCCGACAATTCTGGAGCCACACTCAACGTAATCTGCGCGCGGCCGAGTTCGTGCGTCGCAGCAAAGACATCTATGCTGTGTTTTGCAGCAACTATGCTTGTGGCCCGGATAGCTTCACGCTCCACTTCTTCGCCTATTCTATGGAGAACCAGGCCTTTGGCATTATAGAGACCGACGGGCATTCGGGCGACGCGGGCACGAAGACGCGGCTCGAGGCATTTCTCTACTGCGTGGACACGGATCGCAAGAGTCAGAACTCCGCTCGAGCTCCACGCAACGACTTTGAGGCGATTGAGGAGCGTCGATGGTCGTGGCAGCAAGCCAAGAAGCGCGGGGACATCGTTTTGCTCCCCAGAATGGGGCCGCAAGCGGAGATCGCAGCCGCCGCCCTGAGGGCCGACGGATTCCGCGCCGAAAGCCTCCCG
>JBLNFG010001106.1:0-5811 GCA_050263495.1 Myxococcales bacterium
TCGTTGGTTGTCTCGTCGTCGGAACAGGCCGCAGCCGTGGCGAGCGCTAACGCGCAAAGCGAAATCGAAATGGTTCTAAATGACAGTGACATGTGACTCCCTTAATGATTGCAGTGCCGCCGGCGCACTCTCGTACCTATCCTGGCTCCAGAAGCGATACGTCGTTGCGCTGTTGCCAAACGTGAGACGAATGCGGAATGCTTCGACTCTGCTGCCCACGTGATGGCGATGGCGCCGCGTGGAAATTGCACGGCGTTGACGACAAAGCAACATAATTTAGGGCCAATCGGGCATTGGGCCCGTCGCGTCAATGCGCATGCGATGGATGTTGCAGCGTTACGGCCCAGCAGCACAATCCCGGCGCTCGCGAGATATACTGAATATGCTGTGGACGTATCATAGGGTTTTGTCGCACGAATTGGCGCTAAACGAATGACCGCGCACAAGGCCGGCCACTAGAATTCAAGCTGAAGCGAACACGGCTGCACACGGATATACAACGTGATTGAAACGCGATCCTCTGCTGAGCGTGCGCCAACGTGACCGCGCCGCACTGACCAAATCGCTCTGGAGTGCGGCGCTGGGAAGCTTACAACTCGCGCGCGGCAAGTCTTGGGTATGTCATGGCGGCATCGCGCGCGACTCTTTACCTCCAAAAAGTCATGGTCGCGCGTATGCCGCCGCTCGTAAAGGAAGTCCGTTCCGGTACGAGAATCAGTTCTGACCGCGGCCGCCCACGCCCTTGGTGTCGGCAGTGATCGCACGCGCGGGCTCTTTGGGACGAAGCGCCCGAGTGGCCTTACCTGCTCGCCAGAGCTCGGAATTGCCGAGCTCCTCGAGCTCCTTTTGCAGCAGCTCCTGATAGTTCGGGCCACCCGTGGACTCGAGCACGCGCTTCGTCTCTTCACCGGTGGCTACACGCCGATACAGCTCCTCGAACACGGGCGCCGTTGCATCGCGGAACTTCGGACGCCAGTCGAGTGCACCGCGTTGCGCAGTTGCGGAGCAATTCGAGTACATCCAGTCCATGCCGTTCTCGCCCACCAATCGGATCAGGCTCTCCGTGAGCTCTTCCACGGTCTCGTTGAATGCTTCGCTCGGCGAATGGCCGTTCTTCCGGAGAACGGCGTACTGGGCGTCCATGATCCCAGCCAAAGCACCCATGAGCACACCGCGCTCACCAGTGCGATCGCTGAACACCTCGCTCTTGACCGTGGTCGGGAACAGATACCCAGAACCGACCGCAATTCCAAGTGCCATGCAACGGTCCTTGGCACGTTTGGTGAAGTCTTGCTCAACGGCAAAGCTTGAGTTGATACCCGCACCTGAAAGGAAGTTGCGACGGACGCTGGTGCCCGATCCCTTCGGAGCGACCAGGATCACGTCAACGTTCGCTGGCGGAACGACGCCGGTCTGATCCCTATAGACGATCGAGAACCCGTGCGAGAAGTAGAGCGCATCGCCTGGGTTCAGACAGGTCTTGATCAGTGGCCAGATTGCCTTCTGAGCCGCGTCGGAGACCAACATCTGCACCACGGTGCCTTTCTTTGCCGCCTCCTCGATGTCGAAAAGCGTCTTGCCTGGAACCCAGCCATCGTTGACGGCGCGATCCCAATCGCGCTTGAACTTCTGCGACTGCCCAACAATTACGTTGAAGCCGTTGTCGCGCATGTTCAGAGCTTGCGCCGGGCCCTGGACGCCGTAACCAATCACGGCAATCGTCTCGTTCTTTAGCACCTCGAGGGCTTTCTGAACCGGGAACTCGTCCCTCGTCACCACTTCTTCTTTCACGCCGCCAAAGTCGATGATTGCCATCTGTTCGAGTCTCCTCAGAATTGAATTTCGTTCGCGGTTCCCAATTGCCGAAGTTTGCGCCGCCGAGAGGTGCCGATCGGAATCCAAGCTCCGAGGTTCGGGTGACCTCTGCCGAAGGGGCCCTCTCTCAGGCGTTCCGGGGCCGCAAGGATTGACCCGGATTCGCCATCGAGCAACCCCCAGCATCGTCCCCACCGAAAGCCTTTGTTTTTTTGTGTTGAATACGGCGCACAAACGGCACCATGCGGGTGCCACATCGCGAACCGACCATGCATGCGTTCGGGAGCTCGAAAGAGCGAAGAAACTTACGCAACGCGCCGGACGCCAGCCATTGAGCCGACGGCCACAAACTGAGCGGAGCCTTTAAGGTGGCGCGAGTCCGCCAAGGTGCCGCAGGAGGGCTGCGCAACGCGCGCTTTTGCTCCGTTATGGTGCGCTGCGGATCGGGGCGGAGGTCGCGACGTGTCCTCTAGCGTTAGGCGACTGCTTGAGCGGGAGTCTGACCCGCGAGCTGTGCGATGAGCTGCCCAGGGGCGCTCTTTTAGGTCGGGAGACGACCAACGTGGGACGGCTGGCGCCCGAGAGACAACCCTGCGCTATTCTTTTCCGTAATGTCTGCGATGAGCTGCCCAACGTCCGCCGAGTGTGGTGGCTGCCCCCTCATTTCTTACGCCCCAGAGCAGGCACGCGAGTTCCATGAGCGCCGAATCCGAGATGCGTTCCGCAAGCAGCTCGGAACGCCCTTGACCACCTCGCACATTGAGTGGTTCTCACTCGGCGGCTCGACGGGTTATCGGCGTCGCATCCGTCTATGCGTATCTGATGGTGGTCGCGTCGGCTTCTTCAATCAAGCGAAGCATCCGCATTGTGCCGCTCTAAGTCCGGCGTTACGCGAGCTCCTAGCCGGCTTCGTCGGTGAAGCGGCGGAGCACGGCGAGTCACTAACGTGGTTGCACCACTTGGAGCTGCGCGAGCCTGATCTCGATCAACGGCCGGCAGTCTACTTCGTGAAACGCGACCCCGGTCGAGCGCTGCCCCCTAGCGTACAGGAAGAGCTCGGCAATTGGCTCTCTCGATTCAGCTTCGCTGTCGCCGGTGAACCGACGCCAGTTCCCGCGCAGCGGCTGGGTCTGCCGGCTGTCTGGCACTACGTGCCGATCAGCAGCTTTCTACAAGTGAACGAAGCGGTCAATCAAAGGCTCGTGACCGATCTCGTGCT
This sequence comes from Myxococcales bacterium, assembly GCA_050263495.1. Taxonomy (GTDB): domain Bacteria; phylum Myxococcota_A; class Polyangia; order Polyangiales; family Polyangiaceae; genus FEN-1139. Next base: position 3,035 of record JBLNFG010001106.1, read on the forward strand.
CGCGGCAGAGTCACGCTGTTTGGAGTCTTTCTGTGATCTCTACGCTGGTTCGGGCAATTTTGCTTTGCCGCTGCTAGCCCAAGGTCTTACCGGATGCAGTGTAGAGCTGGATCCCGCGGCAGCAGCCGCCGCGCAGCGCTCCGCGCAGGAACAGTCGCTAGACAACGGTGAGTTCGTGAACGCTGACGCGGGCGAGTGGGCGGACCGTGCAGCCGCTGGAGGACAGGCGTACGACCTCGTGCTGCTCGATCCGCCACGAGGCGGAGTGCGCACCCACCTGAGTGCGATGGCTTCCCTCTCCCGACGTCACCTGGTGTACTTCTCGTGCAACGTCCAGTCATTGGCTCGCGATCTAGGGGTGCTCCAAGGGCTGGGATTCGCGATTCAAACCATCGCGACGTACAACATGTTCCAATATACCGAGCACGTCGAAACGATGGTCTGGCTAGAACGAACGCCGAAACAGTGAAACCGGGGAACGGTCTGTTCGGTGCGCTCGGGTGACGCCGCGGGCTCGTCTTGCTTTCAGAACTGCTGGCAACGGAGCGTGTGAGTGCGGCGAGACACCGACCTATCCCGCCGTGAATCATTCTACGGTAGAGGCCGGATAACCTTGCAGTTCTTGTCGCCACACGTGCACTCGGTGCTGCCCGCTGGACATAGAACCTCGCAATTGCCTCCAGAACAGCTGGCTATGGTGCAGACGGACCCACTTGCGCAGCTGATTCGGCAATGGCCGCCGCTGCATTTTGCAATGCTCGCAGGCCCTCCTGTGCTCACCAGCTCAATCGTGCAGTTGCCACCCATGCATTCATTGATGCGGCAGCTCGCGCCCGTGCCGCAGGTAAGTTGACAGCCGCCCCCGGCGCCACACTTATCTATCGAGCAATCCGCACCATTGCCGCAGGCCATCGTGCACTCCGAGGCACAGCTACTGACACCACAACGTGCACCGGTTAGACATTCGTAATCGCATCCGGTCCCGCAACTGCTGGTGCACGAGGAATTCTTGTCGCAGCTCGTGTGACAGCCACCGCGTGTACATCCAGAAGCGCACGAAGACTGATTGGTACAGGTCGTCGTGCACCCAGAGTTGCACTCCAGCGAACAGCTCGTCTCATAAGTGAGATTGTTTGCGCAAGCGAGGCGGCAGTCGGCCCCACATTGCTCATCACAGCGTTCATCGGTGCATTGCCGCACTGTGCCATCCGCGACAGAAGTTGCGACCGTGCCGCCCGCGCCGGGAGCTCCACCCGTTGCAGCGATTCCCCCGATCCCCACACCACCCGTCGCGACTCCGCCGCCCGTGGCAGCAATTCCGCCGGTGCCAACACCACCTGTCGCGATCGCACCGCCCGTGGCAACGAGTCCGCCGCTACCGAACCCACCCGTCCCCAGTGCTCCGCCGGTTTCGACCGCGCCGCCCATGGCCGCGACGCCGCCCGTCGTAGAGGTTCCGCCCGAGTTTAGCCCAATGGTGGAACCCACACCGCCGGCTTCAGCGAGACTGTGAACAGGAGTCCTCCCGCCAATCGCTCCCGTACCACCGTCGCCCAGGGCACGCGAATTCGTCTCTCCTCCATTGAGCCTCGCTCCGCCGTTCGAAACAGAGCCGGCTCCTCCGTTGGCACTGCCACCCGTGACTGCGCCGAACCCTGCTTGGCCCAATGTGTCCGTGCCGAGCGCATCAGAGCTTCGGCTGGCCTTGGCGCCTCCCGACGCCCGAGCTTGGCTCGATGTGGCGATGCCACCGCCATTGGCATTGAACTCTCCCGGTTTGCCAGGCTGCCCTCCAACCGCGGAGCTATCGCCCGTCCCAGCACTGTCGAAGCCACATGCCCATAGCGCTGACACAGAGACAGCTGCCGCTACACCGATCGAACGAAACGACATTCGGTCCTCGCAAACTATAGCCAAATACGACGAGATTCGGAGCCGGCCCGCTACGCCATCCCGATCTGCCAAATCACAACGACCCCCCGCATACCACGTGAGGTCAATGTGCTCGAGTCAAAGTTTGGAGTCCGCCGCAAAAGTACCATTCCTCGGCGTATTCAGCTCAGCTGGTCCGACAGAGCGGACCAGCGCAGACCAAGCCGGTTCACTCCGCGCGCGTCTCGGGTAACGTCAAGACTGCACCGCGACTGGCGCTTGTCACCATCCGGCAATAGCGTCCCAACCATCCCCGCCGAATCTTCGCGGGCGGGGCCTTCCAAGACGCGCTCCGGCGAGCAATTTCGGCTTCGTCGACGAGAAGCTCCAGACGCCGCGCCGGAATGTCGATGAGGATGCGATCTCCATCTTCAATCAGTGCGATGGGGCCACCTTGCGCTGCTTCTGGACTAATGTGTCCGACGCAAGTCCCAGCCGTACCGCCTGAGAATCGACCGTCGGTAATCAAGGCAACCTGCTTTCCCAAACCTTGCCCCTTAATCATCGAAGTGGGCGAAAGCATCTCGGGCATGCCGGGCCCCCCTTGCGGCCCCTCATATCGAATCACCACGACGTGCCCTGGCTTGATCTCGCGGCGCGCCAATGCCTCAAGGCAAGCATCTTGGGAATCGAAGCAACGCGCCTCACCCTCGAATACGAAGCATTCGGGATCCACGCCGGCACTCTTGATGACCGCACCGTCGGGTGCCAAATTTCCGAACAACACTGCGAGGCCCCCGTCTTGTGTGAAGGCTTGCTCTAGGGGATGAATAATCGCAGAATCGAGAATGTTGGCGCCCGTGATATTGTCAGTGAGCGTCCGCCCCGTGACAGTGGGCACGTCG
>JBLNFG010001107.1:0-12811 GCA_050263495.1 Myxococcales bacterium
TCTACCCTCAGCCATCAACGTTCCGCTGCAGAGCCTGAAAGAGCGGATGCAGCTGCTCGAGCCAAAGGATCAACCCATCGTGTTATACTGCCGCAGTGGACACCGAAGCGGTCTCGCTTACGATCAGCTGAAACATTCCGGATTCTCCCAACTTTACGATCTCGGACCGATGTCAGCATGGTAAGTGCTGCTCTCGTTCAACACTCGCAATGACCGACTGCACCCATCCTGTGGCTGCCACTGACTCCGGGAGTGAAGGTCCTCCCGCGGTGGAGTTGCGACTCGAATTCGGGCAACCACCCCCGATGCGACTCGTAGCGAGTACCAGGGCGCTGGTCGAAGAGCTTTTTTTGGGTTGGGTCGACGCGGATACGGCATCGCGCGTTGCGATGGTGGCTCACGAGTTGATGGAAAATCTCGCCAAATATTCCGCTCCGGACGCGTGCAGCTTCAAGGCCAGCGCCACTCCCTGTGAGTCGAGTGCCGTTCGGCTTCGCATCGCCGCCACCAATCGCGCCCCAGAACGATCGCTCACGGAGCTCAGGGCAATCTTGGACGATATCGCGCTCGCGACGGATCCCCACGCCTTATACGTTCGCTACATGGAGGCGAGCGTCAGCCGAGGCCACGGTTCGAAGCTGGGGCTGGTGCGCGTGCGGGCGGAGGGAGAAATGAGCATGCGGTACGAGCTTGCCGCCCCCGTCATTACGCTGTTTGCAGAGAGTGTCGTGAGTCGAGCACTGGGCGCCCCCAGTGTGAGTGACGTCGTTCACCCGCCGAAGACCTGAGAAATCCCCTCAATTTTCTAGCGAGGAACTCACGCAACCGTTTCGCGAGGGGGTCCGATGAACAGAGGAACTGGCACACGAAGTTCGGAAGGTCGGAAGACTCGGGGATGGGACGGACGAAGTGATCGGTGCGCTCATCGAGGTGCATCGGCATCTCGGTCCGATGAACAGAGGAACTGGCACACGAAGTTCGGAAGGTCGGAAGACTTGGGGATGGGACGGATGACGTGATCGGTGCGCTCATCGAGGTGCATCGGCATCTCGGTCCGACGAACAGAGGAATTGGCACAGGAAGTTCGGAAGGTCGGAAGACCTGGGGATGGGACGGACGAGGTGATCGGTGCGCTCATCGAGGTGCATCGGCATCTCGGTCGAGGGTTGATGGAGTAGCGAGTGCCTCTTGACTGCGGGTATCGGCTCGATGTGGTCGTCTCAGGCGGCATCCTGCTCGAACGGGAGCGGTCGAGCGTTTGCATATCCCGCAAGCTACCGCGTTGAGCTTACCGGCCTAGGCATTCTCCATCACGACGCCTTCGATGATGTTCGCGACGTCTTCACAACGGTCGATCGCAGTCTCGACGTCTTCGTAGATCTCTTTCCACTTGAACACCTCAATGGCATTACCACCTTCGCGAAAGAGCTTACCCACTACGGCGTCGCGCAACGCGTCACAGTCATTCTCTAGCTTGTTGATCTCGATACACGCGCGCTGAATTTCTGCCACGTTCTTCAGATTGCGCAGGCACTTGACGGCCTTCTGAATCTCGAGGCAAGACTTCCTCAAGACTACGCCCATCTCTTTCAACTCGTGCGTCGCTTCCTTTACTCCGTACAGCATCAAGCGACGCGCAACGGAATCGACCAGATCAACCACGTCATCCATGCGCGAAACCAGCTTTAGAATCTGGTCGCGATCGAAGGGCGTAATGAAGGTCTTGTGCAGCATCTCGATCGCGCGGTGGCTGATCTCGTCGGCCTTGTGCTCGATGTCACGAATGCGTCGCTCTTTCGCTGGAGCATCGCCGAAATAATCGAGCATTTCGATGAAGACGTCGGCCACTTCCACTTGGCACGCCGCCAATGCATCGAATTTTTCGAAGAAACCTTCCTCTTTCGGAATCAGGAAATTCAACATCGGCTTGGATCCTCTGCTCAGCAATCTCGAGGTGAATAGTCGTTACGAATGAGTAAAGTTTTCGCTCGCACGCTTGGTTGGAAGCCCCAAAACTGCGCAGAAACCAGCTTCCAGTTTCCTGAACACGCGTGGGAGGGGAGACACGGTGAGGTAGTTCGAAAAGGGCCCGACCAAGGACGCCGCCGGTTGTCAGCAAGCGTCTAGAGTCGGCCAGCGCGCGCCATTGGGTCGGCAGCTTGTTCGGCGAACTTCGCGCAGGGCCTGTGCGCCTATCACGAAATCGTCATCTTGATGTCACACTGGTGTCACCATCTATCCCAGCTGGGTCGGATTTCGCAAGGCGAGGAATCACGCAAAAATGTTCCATCGCCGGAGTCAGGGCCGGAGCCGAGTGCCCCATTCGGCAACAGACCGACCGTTCTCCGCATTTCTGCGTCCAATCAGGTCAGGATTGGATCTCCCACTGACGGCCGAAGCATTTGCGCGTGGCCCCGGCCTCCAAGGTGGTCCCTCGGTCCATCGCTAACACGCGCAAACGCTAGTGAATGACCCGCACGCGTCGGGCTACGTTTCGCTCGAACACTAATCGGGCTTCACGCGTGCCAGGCGGGAGGCGTTGGCCTTGAGCCAAGGGACGAACAATATAGAGGTTCTCGTCGCGCGCCGAGACGCGCACGGCCACGCGCATTGCCCCTTGCAGGTTAACCTCGCCGGAAGTACCCGTGAGGGTTGCGGCCAGGGTCGCGCTCGCAGCCGTAGGCGTGGACTTCTCGGACGCCTTGCTAGAACTGGAAGCAGTACTTGAAGTAACCGCGTTGGGTTTAGTGGTAGCAGGCGCCGGAGCTGGCGTCGCGGAAGACAGGGGCTCGGACGCTTTGGGCTTGATGTTGGTACTGGCGGATTTGGGCGCAGGCGCTGCTTGTGAGTCGCTAACACGCAGTGCAGAGTTCGACTCGGGGCTAGGCCGGGATGCCGCTGCTGCGCCCTGCGGCGGCGTGCTCGCGGAGGGTGCACTGGAGGGCGTGGGGCGTGGTTTTGCTGCCGGAAGCTGCGATGATGGGGCGCCTGCGCTCGCACTGCCCGCAGGCGACGGTGCAGCATTCGAGACCTTGCCGGAGGTAGAGGGCGGCGCGGGTGGCACGGAACCGCGTCCCGAGGTCGCTGCCGGAGCGGGTTTGGAAGGCGTCTGCGGCAACCGATTGGTTGCGCCAACGCTCTTGCTCGCGGGCGGAATAGACGGAGCGGACGTCACCACCTGAGGACCTGCACTAACTACCGCCGCTAGATCGGCCGCAATGCGCGCAAGCTGCAACTGACGCAGGTCGTCCCCTGCTTCCTCAGCAGAGTTGGCGGCGCGCCGAAGCCACTTCAAGGCCTCGGCTAGATCGCCGTTCTTGTACATGCGTTGGGCCGTCTCGAGCGCCAGCTCGACATCGTCGGAATCACCTGGCTGGGGAGAAGGAATCGGATTCGTTGCGTCTGCCATAGCTGTTGTCCTCTAAGCGGCCTAGAGACCTTTGAGCACTTTAGTGCCGTTGCAAAGCCTGCGTTAAGGGCTGAACTAAGTGATGGTTCGGGTTCTCCTCGACGGCGCGTTCTAGCATCTGTCGTGCGGTGCTCTGGCTGCCGCGAACCAGTTGGAGCCGACACAGCTCGACGTATGCGCACGCTCGTTCGGTCGCCGTCAAGGCAGGTTTCTCTTCATTCGGCTTGGTCGCGGCAACGGCCGTGCGCAACGCACTCGAAGCCGTTCCAACGTCGTCCAGATCGGCCGCCACGAGTCCGAGCAGCAGGGCAATCCGAGGCTGAGATCGCTCCAGCTTCTGTGCCTGAGATAGGGCGTCCAAAGCCTCGTGCAGCTCGTCCTGCTCCAAATGAATGAGCGCCAACTCCTCGAACAAGCGATAGCGTTCCTTCTCGCGAACGTGCCGGTTGGGCTCAAGGTGTTGTTTCAGCAGCTCGAGTGCCTGTGGCTTCGAATCGAGGAGACGGAGAGCTCTCGCTTTCGCCAAAACGACGGATAATCGGTTGGGATCGACCTGCTCCGCCTGCTCAATCGCGGAGAGTGCCCGCGCCGGCAGGTTCGCCAGGAAGAACTGCGCAGCGGCGCGTTCAAGCAGTTCAACGCGGGTAGGCTCTGGCATGCGTTGACTTCGTTCAACGAACAGCTCGCCCATTCGATCATGCATCCCGAGATTGTCGTACGTCTTGAGCAGGCGCTGCTCGAGCTCGTCGTGACCTGGAATCAGCTTCTTCGCGCGTTCGAGTGCGGGGATGGCTCGAGCCGGCTCAGCCAACTTCTCGCAGGCGATCGAGAGATCCAGCGCCGCCGCCACCGCCCCCTCGGCAGGCTCTATCTCCACTAGACGCGCCAGCAGCTGGGCCGCATCTTCCCAAGCCTTGGCAGACACGGCCAACTTGGCCTGCAATCGCAATGCCTCGGCGTCGTCATCATGACCCTTAGTCCAATCGGCAAGTCGCGTGCGTGCCTCTTGATCGGCGCGAGCCGCGATCAGCAGTTCGACCTCACGCAAACGGTAGGTGCGTGAATCCGTCGCCAGCCCAGAGTCCCGGATCGCGTGGGCCAACTCGAGAGAGCTAACCTCGCCGCGGGCGTGTTCACGCTCGAGGACGTCGAGTGCCTCCACATGCCGCCCTGCAGCAATCAGCAACTGCCACCTGCGGCGGCCAAGATCCGCATCGTCGGGTGCCAACGCCAGCGCGCGATCAATCACGGTCAGGGCACCATCGACATCGCCCAGTGCCTCGCACACGTCCACGAGCTCAACCGCCAGCACTAAGTCGTTTGGCAGACGTTCCGCGGAGTATTCCAGCGTGGCACGCGCCTTTGCGAGCTGCCCCTGTTGCTTGTACAGGGTGATCAGGGCAGTCCGGATCGGTTGATACGTCGCATCTTGAGCAAAGCCGTGCCCCAACGCGCGTTCGCAACCGGTCTGGTCCTTGGACTCGGCCAGGACTTCCGCCAAACGCAGCGCCACCTCGGCCGCTCTTCGACCTTCGGAAATCTCGAGCAAACTCTCGAGTGCGCGCGACAGCCGTTCCGAATGGGGATCAATGCTGCCCAAGACGCGGGCGAGAGCCTCGAGCCCTGCACGTCGGTGTGCCGTCGTCGCGGTCACAATCGATTCATACGCCACCGATGCATCGTCGAGCTTTCCGCTCCGTTCCAGCAACTCACCGAGCTGGATACGCAGCGCGTTCGCCTGATCGGTCCTGCGTGCCCGCTCCGCGCGCGTGATGCGGTCACGGAGCAACGTCACTAGATCGTCTTGTCTACCTTCCGCCTCGAGCGCGGCGCTCAGGACGTCCGCGACGTCATCGCGGTTGGGATCGCGATTCCAGGCGGCGAGAAGCGCCTCGATGCCTTCCACGCGCCGCTCGGGGAACTCCAACATCAACTTGGCGGCTTCCACCTGCAGCTCGACCGCTGCCGGACTCGCCCCATAGCGGCTGCTCCAGCTGAGGAGCAACGCAAGCACACATTCGGTGTCCCCCAGCAGACGGTATAGCGCGACGAGCGGTCGGTGCGCCCGCAGCACCATCTCGGAGTTCGTGACTCCGGACAGAGCACTCGAGAGCTGATCGGTGCGATCGCGCAACCGACTGAGGAGCGTTGGGGAGGGCTCGCCGAGCTTAAGTCGGCGTGTGGCGAAGTCGACCAAGATCTCGGCTGCTTTTTCTGGATTCTCGGCGCGCTCGAGTTGGTTGTCCAAGGTGCGCAAGAGCAGATCGTCTGCGCGCGCTTCAATCAGGGCCGTCTCGAGTTCCCGGGTCTGCTGCTCGCTGGTCAGAGCGGCGTCGAACGCGGAGGCAATCAGTTCATCGGCGCGGTCGCGATCGTTGCGGCGCTCGGCAATTTGCGCCAATCGGAAGTACAACACCGCAAGCGTCGGCAGCTCAGCGTTGGCGGAACCTGCATGCATCGCCAATAACAGCAGTGCCCGGTAGCTCTGCTCCGCGGAGGTAAGCGCGTCGAGTTCGAGCGCTAGTTGCCCGTGCATGGCCAAGATCGTCGGATTGGTGGGATCGATGGCCACGGCACTGTCGAGCTCTCGCAGCGCTTGGGGGCGTTCACCAATGGCGACGTGCGCGCGCGCCAACTCCAGGTGAACCAGACTGCGCTCCTTGGGCTTGCGATCACCGTAGATCTCGACCTGCGCGGCGACGATCTGGACGGCCTCGCGCCCATTGCCGTGTTCACGCAGGCTGGCCGCAACATCGAGCCGCAGTGCCGCATCGTCGAGCCCAGCCGCAGCGCCCTCGCTCAACATTTGCGCGGCTTCTACCCAGTCGCCGGCTCGAAGCAGCTCTTGAGTCGCCGCCCGCAGATCTCCCGTGTGATCGCGATGCACCGCCGCGAGCTGGCGATGGAGCACCGCTGGTTCGTCGGCGTAGGCCAACTGCTGCTGCAGGTGCTTGACGAGCTCCTGCCAACGCTCCAGCCGCCCGAGCAATGCGGACATGGCGTCCCGCGACTCGTAATCAGAAGGATCTTCCGCGAGCAGTCCTTCCCACTCCGAGAGCGCGGCGTCCGGTTGCTCCAACTCGGCCGCGTAGAGCTGGGCCAATCGCTTGCGATCCTTGCGCGTTTCGATCGGTCGCTTACCGATATTGACGCGATACGAAAGCGTCTGCGCCAAGTCTCGCCAACGTCCCTGCGCGTCGAGCGCGAGAATGAATCCCTCGAGTGCCTCGTCGTCGTTCGGAATCTCGTCGAGCAACAGCCGCCAGTTGGTGGCTGCGCGATCAACGTCCTTCAGAGCATCGGCCGCGAGCTGTGCTGCGCCGCGCAACGCATACTGACGTATGCTCGCGTCCTCGGATGCTTCCGCTAGGCATTCGAGGACATTGCAGCGCTCCTCGATGTGATTCGTTGCCTTGAGCAAAGGATCCAACGCTCGAAGCGCTTCGATCACGAGATCCGGCGAGTCCGCGCCGAACTCGACGACCTGGCCATACAGTTCGATGGCGCGCGCCGGATTGCGGCTCTGATCCCGTGTCACCTGAGCGGCTTCGGCGACTAGCGTGGCCTTTACCGTCGTGCTTTCGGCAGACTGTGCGGCGCGCAAGAGCTGTCGTACGCGCTCCTCGTGCATACCCAGACGCGTTGCCAGGCGCGCCAGCCACGCGCGGTGCCCCGGCTCGGCCGGATCGAGTGCCAGCAGATCACCGACGATTTCGAGGGCCGCCTTCTCCTCGTTGAGAGAACTCTCGAGCGTCTCCGCGAGATCGATCAGCAACATCAGCTTTCTCTGGCGATTCGCTACCAGGGGCAGCGTGTCGCGCAGGAGCCGCGTGAGTTCCGCGTGTCTGCCGGAATCGTGATGAATTACCGCAAGCATCTGCGCCGCCATCTCGGCAGTCGAGATCTCATCGGCTCCAGAGACGTTTCGCGCGGCAGGCATCTCGAAGATCCGTTCGAGCAGCTTGGTCGCCGCGGGCCAATCCCCCTCTTGCTCGAGGCCGCTGCGAACGACCAACAGCGCTGCCTCGTGATGACCGGACTCAATCCACAGCGTGGCAATCCGCTCCTTGAGCGCACGTAATTCCACACCAGTGAGATCGCTTTCGCGCTTGGTGAGGTGATTGACCAAACGTTCCGTGTGCCCGTAACGTTCGTAGAGCCGTTCGAGCGCCGAGTCCGTGCGGGTGTCTTTCGGGTTCAGCTCGAGGATACGTTCGAAGTAACGAATTGCACGCTCTGGATCGGAGGCCAGATCCTTTGCGGTAACGGACGCCTCGGTCAGCAGATGCATCTCGCTTGCCACGTCACCGTTGGCGCGAGCCTCGTCCATGGCGCTGTCATAAAGCTCGAGTAGCGCCGTCCAACGCCCCTGCGCACCCAAGTGGAGCTTGACGCGATCGAGCGCCCAACGCGCCCCGGGCGCCAAACGCACGACCTTCATTAGGACGTTCAGCACCACCGCGACGTCGACGTTGGCCGACTCGGCGAAGGCCACCATCTTCTTACCCATTTGCTCGACGAGTTCACGATCGTTGGTCCGCTCGATCGCTCGCCCATACAGTTCCACGATGTCGTGCGCGCGGCCCGCATGGCTCGCCCACGGGGCAAGGGCATCCCAAAGCGCATCGGAATCCGGAAACTCGACGACCGCCTCGGCGGCGAAGGCAAAGCCATCGTCGTCCGTCGTGGTCCACACCGCAACCGCTTGCTCGTACCAATCGCGCCGCAAGCCGCTCGCGCGCAATGAACCATGGCCCTTACCGTCGCTGGCCAGATCGCGCGTCTTCTCGAGCACTGTACGTAGTAAGGCCAGACGCTCCGCGGCGGGTTTGCTCGTGGCCATTGCAACCAGATGATCGCTAACGGTCAGGCGCAGATCTGAATTGTCGACGTCGAGGAAAGACACCAGCAACGTCCGTGCCCGATCGAGATCGGCAGCACGCGCGATCGCACTAATCGTCAGATCGAGCGCAGCCTCGTGACACAGCAGCTTTCCAGCCAAGACCTCGGCGCGCTCCAGATCGATCGCGGAACGGGCGGGTTCGGACAGGAGTTCCGAGAGCCGTCCGAGTGTCAGCTCGACACTATCCCAGTCCCCCATCGACTCGCGAAGTCGACGGATCTCGCGCAGAGCCAGTTCATTCGTCGGCTCCTGCGCGACCAAGCGCTCGAGCAATACTGCCGCCGCTCCTGGGTCGTCGAACTCGTGCTCTTCCGATTGTGCCCACTCGAAGAGAATGGACGCTGAGTCCGCGGCGCGCGAGAGCCTCCACTCGTACACGCGGGCGAGCTGCTCACGCCGCCACGTCACATTTTCGTGACCGCGAATGAAAGAACAAAGCTCTGACAAATCTTCCGGTTGGGCGTGGGATTCGAGCAACGCGAAGTAGGCCGCGACGGCGGCATCGGCCCGCTCCTTGTCCGCTGCAAAGACCTGCGCCTTAGCGAGCATCAAGGCTCGACCGTGCTCGGCGCTGTCGGAGCTAACGCTCCACAAGATCTCATCGACGAGCGCGCCGTATTGTTGGCTGGTCCGCTGGGAAAGCGCCGGTTCTCGCAGAGCCAGCAACAGCGCGATGCAGTGCTCAACGTCAGAGGGTTGTTCGGATTTGCGCAACAGCGTCCCGAATGGAGCAACCGCTGCGGCCCAATCGCCGACTTGCGCATAGGCGGTGACCAACGACTCTGCGACGTCTCGATCGTCCCCTAAAATTGCGTACGCCCGTTCCCAGTAACTCAGGGTGATCCGGCGATCGCGCGCGTCTGCGGCGGCTTCCCGTGCCGCGAGGATCCACGTCTGCCCGGCAGCTTCCGTATCGCCGGCACGCTCCGAGAGAAAATCCGCCAACACGCCGTAGGCTTGGGCGCGTGGCGCACCAGCCACGCGTGAACACACCTGCCACTCGAGCGCTCGCTGCCAAAGTTCGAGATCGTCGATCTGCTCGGCGACGCTCGTGAGGACATGGAGCAACCGGACTAGCTCAATCCCGAGGCTCGGGTGCGCCTGGCCCCGGCGCACTGAATCGCGAGCCAACCCACCGAAATGAGCGAGCGCGCGACGGTAGTCTTCGATGCATGCTTCGCGGCGATCTCCAATCGCTGCGAGAACCGCGACCAGGAAGTCCGCAACACCGAGGCGACGCTCCGGATCGTCGAGCGCGGGGCAATCGGTAACCAGCCCCTGCCACCCATCGCTCCGCAGGCAGAGGATTGCGTCATTCGGTTGAAGGATCCCCGAGCCCCCATTTGCCTGTTCGGACGATGTGTGCGGAGCGGTTCGCGACTCGTCGGACGGTATTGACATCGAAAGCCCTTGTTGCTGACTCGGTGAGGGTGGTCGTGGAAAGTGACCGTAAGCAGGCGTCCTAGATTACAACGACACGATACCTCGGGCGAGCCCTCGCAGAATCCTCACTCATGGAATTTCCTTACGAGCGGCTGGCTTGGAAACATTTCGTGTCGCGCGAATCGAAGTGATTCGTGGACTGAAGTGTTGCGGAGTGCGCCTAACGGCGAATCAAAATTCCTGGCCGCTGTCCGGTATTGCAGCAGCGAGCATGATTTCGACCGAATGCGCTGAACGGCGTGATTTCGGCTTGGCGCCTGCGCTGGGCGCTCTCGCGCTTCATGCGATTCAGTAAGTGCTCGTGGGCCTCTCCTCGGTCACACGAGAAAGCTTCTGGTGGATACACTGAACCCTTGATGTCGCGGGTTGCGAACGGTTTCGGTCGGCTGCCGCGTGCAAACGTCACCAGAGAACGAGTTCCACATTGCCCATCGAACGCTTCGGTAAGCCAGCCCCAAATGGGAAATGGGGCCCGGCCCCATTCAATGGGGCTTCGTAAGCACCTGGAGCCGAGGCAGCGTGAGCGCGGCAAAGCAAACGCCGGCCAATCGTTGGTGGTTCAACGTTGACTGCGAAATCGTTCAGTGCGGAGAACGCCCACGGCTGCGCCATTTCCAGCCGCGCTCGGCCGCGTTGAAACGGCGTCTACGGCCGAGGACTCGGGCCGGATGGACCACCTGGCAGCCGCGAACCGCGTGTCCATGGGCCGAAATTATGGGCCGAAATTATGTTCGGTTCCAATTGTCCCTATCCGTCAACGCGCTGCGCCGTGCTGCGAGGTTGCCTCGATCGGGCTCGGATGGGCTCGCCGCGATAGCTTCTCGGGAGATCACGCCGATGCGTGCGGAGCAAGTGCGCTGAAGAACCGCGCCTGCTTCGACGCCCGACGGCTGCGCGAAGAAGTGGATCGCAACCAATTGGACGCTTCACTCCAGATCATGGCAAAAGCTTCGCGTGACGAATGCGCCTCCTTCGACCGTCGCTAGTGCGGCCAGCCACGCCAAACAAGAGTGCGCTAATACGCCGGGCCTCGCCTACTGCTTCGCTGGGGTGGCATTCGCAATCACGTGGCTCTCGACGCTCTGGCGCTTGAGTCCGAGCACAGCCTGGCAGGGGGATTATGCCGCAGCGCAACGCCTCGGCGCAGGGGTGATTGGTTACGAAGGGCTCGTGTCGCAAGCGTTGTCGCAGGTGTTCCTTGCGCTTCCCATCGGCACGGCGGTGCAGAGAATCAGCGTGCCGAACGCGCTCGGCGCCGCCTTCATCGCGTGGTTTGCTTGCCTCTTGGCCCACCGTGTCTTGTGCATCGGCACTCAACGGCAGACCTTCGTCTGCTGGTTAGCGCTGGGAGCATCGCTCTTGGTGTGCCTCGGCAACACCGTGCAGAGCGTGGCCACGATTGCCTCTGGACCTTGCGTTGCGGTCGCACTCGGGCTCGCGTGCGTGTTGTCAATGCTCCGAGTATTTGCCGGCGCGGGTGGAGCTCAAACGGAGCTCCGTTCTGCGGATGTCGCGAGAGCCGCCGAGCTCCCCTCCTCTGACCAGGCGCGCCGAAGCGAGTTTTTTTTGTTGGGTATGGGCGTCGCAATCACGGCGCTCGAGAGCCACGTCGTGGGGCTGATACTAATCGGTGTGGTACTCGCACTCTGGCCCTTCACGGCCCAGCCGCACCTTGGACGTCTGCCCCTCTGGACGTTGGCTGGCTTCGTAGCGGTGGGAGCATTCCTTGCCGCGCCGTGCTTCGTCGCAAGTCGCTCCTTGGAAGCGACGAGCGTCGAGCGCCCGGTTCTGGACAGCTTGGCACGGCTGCAGCCGTTCAGTGATCTCGCCGCACGACAAAGCGCATGGCTCGTGCAGCTCGGACCAACCTGGTCCTGCATCTCGGGAATAGGGGTACTTCTGCTCGCCCAGCGCTGCGAGAAACGTCGCGAGTGCCGCTGGGTGTTCGCGCTACTCGCAGCATCGGCATTCCTATTGCCCCCCACAGAGCGCGGCAGAGCAGAAGATAGCGGCCCAGTGGTCCTCGGAACCATCGCGTTGGCGGTTGCAGGAGCGATGGCGTGTCGCGTAGCCGTGGATTGGGTCACGCGGCGCAAGCCGAACGCCTTTGCCCTGCTAGCAACCCTGACCGTGCTCGCCCAAACGGTTACCGTGTTGGCCCGTAACGAGGAGGTACATTTCGCCACCGACCATTATCGAGGGCTAAGTGACGATGCTTGGGCGGATGAGGCGCTTGCCGGCTTGCCCGCGCGCGCGCTCGTGCTCACGAAGACCAGCGCGATCACGAGCCGCCTGCTCGTGGCACAAGAGACCGAGGGAGCGCGCCCCGATGTACTCATCGTGCCAGTGGATCGGGTAACGGATCCGCGCATGCTTCGACTGTTGCTCGGCGTTGAACCAGCGCTCGCGCCAACGCTGCGGGATTTCGCGCTCAACGCCAAACCATCGGAGAATGCGCTCGCTGGGCTGGCGGATGTTCGCCCATTGTTCATCGAGTTCGACGGCACGTGGGACGCACGGCTCAGAGAGCATCTCTTGGTCATGCCAATCTTCCATCGCGTGTACTCGCAGACACTCGGTCGCTCGGATCGCGCCGTAGCGATACCGGAAGGGCAACGCGCAGTCGCGCGGTTGCTGGCGCTCACCCAATCCGCCGCCAATTCACGGATGGCCTATGGACGCGTTCCTGGTGATACCGTCACACGCTCGATCGTGGAGGCACGGTTACGCGAGCAGCTGATCCTGTTACTAGCGTTAGGCGATCGTCAGGGTTTCGAAACCGTAGCTACGGACTATGCTCAAGCCTTCCCTAGTTCGCCATGGTTAGAGAAAGTGCGCGCGCGCGTAGGCGCCTCAACGCGCGGGGCCGTGCTTGCGTTGGACCTGCTCGAGCCAACGCGAGAGTAGAATGCCGAATCCTTGCATCGAATTCACGAGGCCACAGAAGAAGCTCTTCGGAAACCTGACGGGCGACAGCAGCGCCCGCCGACTCGCACGCTGAACGCCGGCCGATGCAGCCGTCCGTTTCGCTCCAAAGTCCGGGGGCAATCCCGGCC